>JAGXSW010000001.1 GCA_018333715.1 Syntrophaceae bacterium
ACCCCACGGCTTGCCTTTTCGGAGCGACGGTCTTCGGTCTGGTTGAACTGCTGTTGCGGAAATGGAGTGACCAAAAGCCTCAAACCTTCAATCTGCTTGGGGTTAAGAATCCCATTGAAAAGCTCGTAGTAATTGTCAATCGTCACCAATTTCCCCTTAGAAACGTCACCCAGGTCGAGTCGCGTCGTCAGGAAAATAGGGGCTGGAAATTCTGGCAAAAAATGGTCGGGAAGGTCAAAATCGAGGTCAAAGCGGGTCAGGTCACGGCCTTCCTGCTTTTTTATCTCTTCTATAAGAAATTTTGGGAAAACCATTCCTCCTTCCGCATGATTGGGATGTGGAAGGGGAAAGAATCCCGCAGGAAATAAGTTTTTCTCGCGGATTTCTTCGGGAGTCATAGAAGCCAGCGCCTGCCAGGTCATCCCCTTTGGAAGTTTGACCCGAACGCCTTCCTGGATCGGTTTTCCCCGGGACATTGTCATACCACGGGCCGGTCGATTGCTCAAATCATACCGCTCACTGAGCAAATCCATATGCTTTTTCATCACCTCCGGTTTTGCCGCTTTCATCCGAGCCATGGTTGCGGCGAAGTCTTCCGTGATGACTACGGGAGAATAACTCGATGGTTTCTTGCTCGGTCCCTGGGCATAGATGATGCCCAGGGAAATAAAAATGGTAACAAACATTACTAACAGCGTTCCTTTAAATTTTATTTTTCCTGTTCTCATGTCTTATCCTCCTGTCTTTCTGACGCAACGGTGACCCATCGTTGCCTAAAAGGTTTGTGAAAGAATCGCTCAATTTAGGCCTTGGTAGCTCTGATCACCTCCTTTCATAAAATACTGTTTGGCGTTTCCTGGAATGGCTGAGAACGTTGTTTTCAATTCGGAATCGTTCCAGTTTATGATTTATCTTATCCTGCAATCATTTTGGTTGTCAAACTATTTTTTTCGGTTAGGCAACCCCTGAGTTAGGGGGAGTGGAGGGTGAGGGGAAAAACCTTGTAAAAATCCTTAGAAGCGTGTTAAATTATTTCAAGGTGAAAACATGATTGCTTACGATCTCATCTGTTCCAATGGCCATCTTTTTGAGTGCTGGTTTAAGGACAGCTCCTGCTTTGAGGAGCAGCAGTCTGCCGGCATCATCAACTGCCCCATCTGCGATGATACCCAGGTGGTGAAAACCTTTTCTCCATTCATGATCAAGAAGAGCGATGGAGAGAGAAAAAAAGGCGAGGAGGCCGCCCAGCAGGCCCTGCAAATAATCCATGAGTATGTGGATAAACATTTCGAAGATGTGGGAGCCAAATTTGCCCAGGAAGCGCTCAAAATTCACCAGGGAGAAGAAGAGAAGAGAAACATCCGGGGAACGGCCACGACCGAGGAGGAAGTCATCCTGAAGGAAGAAGGAGTCCAGTTCTTCAAGGTGCCCATTATCAAACGGCTTCTGAACTGAGAAGCTGTGAAAAAATTGGAGGACTGCGTCTCGGCCCACAGGGTTGGGCGTCTTGTCCAAGCATTAGAATGCGGGTCATTAGATGTTATGGGTAACCTTCGTTTTCGGTAAGATAGCGGTGTGACCCAGGTTTAGGGAACGTGGTATAATCTCAGAGGTTCCGCCCTAAAGCTTCTCCAATCCCCCCAACCCTGTGGGCCGGAACGATGCCGATTCTGGGAATGTAATTTTTTCACACCCTCTGAGGCTTAAGGTTTTAAAGAGAGATTGGCCTCCTGAAATTTTTCATCTCTGAAAAAGAGAATCCGAATCATAGGCCCCGCCTTAAGAGCGTCAAAGATTTCTTCAAATTCCTGAATGCTTCCCACCTCTTTTGCATTGATCTTGGTAATGATATCTCCCGCCTTGATTCCGGAGGTTTCCGAGATGCTCCCTGTCAGCACCTCAGAAACCAGCACCCCCTTTTTCCCTTTGAAGTTGAAGTGAGAGGCCAAAGAGGGGGTGAGTTCCTGAATCCGAATTCCATGCCGTTGCTCGCTCCCTTCCTGCATGGATAAAGCGAGTCCCTGTTGCTCCAAAATCTTGGCAGAGACGAGGATCGGGACTTTCGATTTGAGTGCGAGGATGATGGCGTCGCTCGGTCGGGCATCGACTTCGATCAGCCCCTTGTTTAAAATAAGAAAGAGGGTGGCAAAATAGGTTTGTTCTTTGAGATCGACGATCTTTATCTCCTTCACTTTCACCTGTGTCTGTGTCAGAATGGAATGGAGGAGATCATGGGTCATTGGCCTGGGAGAGGAGACCTGGTTGATCTCTTTATTGATGGCATTGGCTTCAAGAAGGCCGACCCAGATGGGGAGCGCTTTTTTCCCGTCCTTATCTGCAAGGATGACGACCGGGCTCTGCCCGATGGGATCTATCCTTACTCCCTTCACCTCCATTTCAATGAAGGGAGAAGTTTTTTCCTTGCTTAGGGTGACAAGCCCTAAAGAAGCAATCAATAGAACTGCAAGACCGATCATGATATATTTTTTCATGACTCTCTCCTTTTCTCGGCTAAAGACCTCTTTCTCAATATGGCCATGAGACCGATGATGATCTTCTGGCCGTCCCTTTTGGTCCGCGGTTCGGGGCTTTTGATGATGCGCTGGCAGAAGGCGTGGTAATGTCCCTCCTCCCACTTCAATTCTTCCAGAAGATAAGAAATAAAATCGTTCTGGCTCTGGGTGATCAATTCCAGCCCCTGGGGGCTGTCTGAAGGAATGAGTCTGCCCTTTGGGGTGGGATGGTAGGGATGGGGAAGGAGACCTTTAAATCCCATCTCCTGAAAACGTCTCATCACCTTTTCAAACCCCTCCTTGTTCAACTGGGTTGAACTCTCCACCCCTGCCACTCCCTTAAGAATCCGGCGATAAGATTCCTCATCGAGGTGGAGGTCCTCTTTCGCGATATGGACAAGGGCCTTCTTTTTGCGACCAATCGCCACAACCTCATTATAACCCAGATCAGAAAAAAAGGGGGAAATTAAAATTAGGGACACTTCCCTATTTTTCTTGACAATTGGTCTCTTTTCTAATACTTTCATCTCATGCCGAGAATAGCAAGAGTTTGTGCTATCAATTATCCCCACCATATCACCCAGCGTGGGAATAATAGAGAAACCGTCTTTTTCGATGATGAAGATAGAAAATTTTATTTAAGGATCCTTAGCAAATATAGCGATGAATGGGATTTTGAGATATGGGCTTACTGTTTAATGACCAATCATGTTCATATTCTTGCGGTGCCAAGAAAAGAAGAATCTCTTGCAAAAGGGATAGGCATTACGAACTTAGTCTACACACAGTATTTTAATCGCCGATACGATAGAAGTGGAAGGCTTTGGCAGAACCGCTTCTTTTCTACGATTATAGAGAGAGAACCTTATTTATGGGCGGTGGCCCGTTATATCGAAAGAAATCCCGTCAGGGTTGATATTGTTAAGAAAGCGGAAGATTATCATTGGTCAAGCGCCAAGGCTCATGTATTAAGGGCAAAGGATAATATTCTTTCTGGTGCCAGCTGGTTGAATGAAAGCGAGATGAATGCATATCATAATTTTTTAAGGAAAGAAGATAATGAAATAGATAATTTTATTAGAAAAATAACATCAACAGGCAGGCCTCTTGGACGGGAGGAATTTATAAAAAATATTGGGAGAATAATTGATCGGGCTATTTTTACTAAAGGAGTTGGTCGTCCGAAAAAGAGTAGGATGGTAAAAAAATAGGGAAGTGTCCCTAATTTTCCATGAAGATTGGCGTGATTTCAGATACCCATTTAAGGGAGCCCCATCCTGAATTTAAGAAGATGATCGAATTCCATTTCGGGGATGTGGAGAAGATTGTCCATGCAGGAGACTTTGTCGACTGGTCTGTTGCGGAATACCTTTCAGGTCTAAAAGAGTTGATTGCTGTCTGCGGGAATATGGACCCCTATGAAATCCGGAAAGCCTTTCCGCAGAAGCAGGTCATTGCATTCGGGGGATTTCGAGTAGGTTTGATTCATGGAGGCGGGGCGCCCTTCGGAATCGAGTCGAGGATCAGAGACGAATTTGATGAAGTGGATGCGATCGTTTATGGCCATACCCATGCTCCTGCCAATCACCGAAAAAAGGGCGTCTTTTTCTTTAATCCGGGTTCTCCAACCCGATCTTTTTTGCATCATGCCACGCTCGGCATCCTTCGCATTGCGGAGAAGATCGAGGGGGAAATCATCGAGATTTAATTACTCGTTCTCTCGCCCCTTACCGTGGCGATGTATCTGATGCCCCCGCATGGAGGGCGCACATTGTAAAATCGATCTTCTGATTACACCCCCTACAGATATGTTTCCTATCAAATTCGTCAGAAAAGATTTCCATTTCCCTACCGCAGTTTGGACATGTGCAGAAAAAAGATTTTAAATTCTTAAATTGTTCAAAACCCGGGCAATGTCTGGGTGTGCTCATTCTAAACGCTCTTTATGATATTTTTTTTAAAGCCTCCAATATGGCTCCGTAGTCCGGCTCGCTCGTCATCTCCTTGACAATCTGGATGTATTGAAGGATGCCTTTTGGGTCCACTATAAATACGGCCCTGGCAAGAAGCCTTAGCTCCTTAATCAACGCCCCATAGGAAACGCCGAAAGCGGCGTCCCGGTGGTCGGACAATGTCTGAACTTTATCCGCTCCGCTTGCCGCACACCAGCGTTTCTGCGCAAAGGGAAGATCCATGCTAATGGTCAAAATGACCTCATTGACGCCTAAGCGCCGAGCCTCTTCATTGAATCGACGCGTCTCCATGTCACATACAGGTGTATCAAGCGAAGGGACAGACGAGAGAATACAGGTTTTACCACGGAATGAAGAGAATTGGACTGGGGAAAGATTATTGTCAAGAACAGTAAAATCAGGGGCAACATCGCCCACTTTGGGTTCGTTTCCCACCAGAGTGAGTGGATTTCCCATCATCGTTACAATTCCTGTTCGTTCTTTCATTGAGGCCTCCTTTAAGTTAGAAAATTCGAAATAGGTGCCTGCGCCAGGCAAGCGAAACAATAATAAACCCCAAAAATAAAGCTCTTGCCTACCGCAGAAAGGTAAATGTCAAATCAAATCCAAAGCCCGAAGGAGATGCCGAAACAAGTTCGGCATGACGAGAATGTCATTCTGAATTCAGTTCAGAATCCCACTTGAACTTTGACTTTTATTCTATCTTTTTAAACATCTCTCCTTTTATTCCGCAGACAGGGCAGGTTCCTGGCGGGGTCTTCTCAGCGGTGTATCCGCAGACCGGGCAGATATAATAGGAGTAGTTCTCCTGAGATTTTCCCAGGTCGTCTAACAACTTCTGATAGAGCTGGGCATGGACCTTCTCGACTTCATTGGCGAAGTTGAAACTCCGTTCTCCATCTTTTTGCCCTTCCGCCTTAGCCGCGTCGATCATCTCCGGATACATCTTCTTAAACTCATGGGTCTCCCCAGCGACGGCTTCCTGAAGATTTTCTTTCGTGCTTTTAATCCCCTTAAGCGCCCTCAGATGGTTATGGGCATGAATTGTCTCTGCCTCGGCTGCGGCGCGGAAAAGACGCGCCACCTGAGGATAACCCTCCTGGTCGGCTTTTGCCGCAAAGGCGAGGTATTTCCGGTTTGCCTGGGATTCTCCTGCAAAGGCCTCCTTTAAAAACTGTTCTGTCTTCGACATGATAACGTTCCTCCTTTCTTTTTTGTCTTTTCGGTAAGTTTGCTGCCGGGATTAAAGCATTGACTTTTTAGGATCCTCTCTTATCCTTGCACTTTGAACAGATCCCATAAAATTCGATGTGGCTGCCGATAATTTCAAACTCCTCAGATTCGATCTTTGGCGGTTTGAGAGAAAAATCATTTTGAACATCGAGAATTTTCTGGCAACTGACACAGATGACGTGATGATGGGGTTTGTGATTAGGATCGAAACGTTTCTTATAGGGATCGAAGTTTAGCTCCATGACCTGACCATGCCTTCTTAATGTCTCCAGGGTGTTATATACGGTGGCGAAGGACATAGTGGGGAACTTTTTTGATACCGCCTTATAGATTTCATCTGCGGACGGATGTTCCTTATTCCCTTCAAGATACTTCAGAATCGCCAGTCTCTGGGGCGTTAGTTTTATTCCCGCCTCTTTATACTTTTCCATCCCCTCTGCGCCCATTGTAATAGAATACTTATCATATTAGAATTATTATTGTCAAGTGTTTTTTTAGAGATTTCTGAAAAAATCCAGAAATCTCTTTAAGGAATCTAAAAAGTAACCCGGATGGCATTCGAGGTCGTCCCTGCCCTTGAAAAAAAGTTTTTCAAAGATCAAAGTTTTATGTTATAATGTCGTCAATAGGCTTAGATCGGAGGGGAGATGAATACGATCCTTTTAGGTCTTATTGTTTTTGGTTTTACAGCCGGAGTCGTCATCTTTATCGTCGTGATGATCGAACTGAAGGGCGCCGTCAAAGAATTAAAAGAATTGATCCGGACGACGGAGAAATCAATTAAACCGACCCTGATCGAACTTCAGGGGACTCTTAAAAGTCTTCGAAATTTTACCGACAATATCAATGAGGTGGCTGAGGATGTAAGAGATTTTTCAGACTCGGTCAGAGGGGTCAGCGAAAGCGTAAGAACGGCGAGCGAGAATGTAAGGCGTGTGAGCGAAATGGTTGGAGATATGAGTTCATTAGCGAGAGTTGAGGCCTCAAGCATGAAGGCGGGGGTCAGGGCAAGTTGCCAGGCTTTTTTGAAAAGTTTATTCGGACAACATAAAGGCCAGTCTAAGGAATGAAATCTTTGGACGGCAGAAAGGAGGCAGTCTATGAAACATGAAGAAGGAAGTTATTGTCCCGGTCCATTGATCTTTTCTTTTTTCCTCGGAGGTTTAGTCGGGGCAGGCGTCGCGCTTTTATTAGCCCCGAAATCAGGGAGGGAGACAAGGGAGAGGATTAAGGAGTTAGCCGGGGAAGCCAAAGGGAAGGCAGAAGAAGTGATCGAGCAGGCGAAGGTTAAGGTAACCTCTGCGGTAGAAAAAGGCAAGGAAGTTTTTGAGGAAAAGAAATCAATTGTGACCACAGCCATTGAGGCCGGCAAGGAAGCCTACGAAAAAGAGAAGGAGAAGCTGGCGAAAGGGCATTAAAAGGATTTAGTTCAAAAAATGTCAATCGTTAGAATCGAGAGGTCTCAAGTATCTTTGCTTGAGACCTTTTTTATTGAATGGATGACCCATCCTGATTTTTAAAAGAAGTTTTTATCTGTTCCTTTTCAGACAGGCAATCGTAGCTCCCCAACCCCCTGCCTCAAGAGGGGCAATTGTAAATGATTCAACAAAAGGACTTTTTCTGAGAAAGGAATGAACGATATTTTGTTGCACTCCCTTGCCTTTTCCGTGAATGATCCGGACCTCTTTGAACCCCTTCTTTTGACATTCCGAAAGGTATTCCTCCAAAAGAGAAGGGATCTCTTTAGGTGAGAAGGTGTGAAGATCAATCCAGTCTTCTATGGGAATCTTTACAATCATCCATCTTAGTTCGGGTCATGAGTCAAATGTTCCGAACCCTTTATGGTTTCAATTTGCCTTCTGATCGGATCCGATTCATCTCGTATCACACTTCCGTTTCATTTTTCAAGGAGAAATGTTTTTTGACAGTGGGAAGAATGTTTGTTAAACATATTTTGTAAGAGATCGCCAAAGGAGGTAAACCTTGCCGACTTATTCGCATTCCCAGCTCTCCACCTATGAAACCTGTCCCCATCAATATCGACTTCACTACATCCAGAAAATTAAGGTTGACACAGAGGGAATTGAGGCTTTCATGGGTTCGAGGGTTCACGATGTCCTGGAGAAACTCTACCGGGACTTGAAGATGACCAAACTGAATACCCTGGAGGAACTTCTTGCCTTTTATCATCAATGCTGGGAGAAGAATTGGAGCGAGACGGTTCAGATTATCCGAAAGGAATACAGCGCCGGGGACTATCGCCGTCTGGGAGAGAAATGCATCACGGACTATTACAAACGTTATTATCCCTTTGACCAGGGAAGGACATTGGGCCTTGAAGAGACCATCTATTTTCCCCTTGAAGAGGAAACGGGGTACTGGATCAGGGGAGTGGTTGATCGTCTTTCGCTTCTGGATCACTCCATCCTCGAGATCCATGATTATAAAACCTCGAATAGACTCCCGACCCAGGCGAATGTCCAATCAGACCGGCAGCTGGCTTTCTACCAAATGGGGGTAGAGGGGAAATGGAAAGATATCAAGGAAATCAAATTGATCTGGCACTATCTTGTTTTCGATGAGGAGGTCCAATCTCTGAGAACTCCTGAGGAACTGCAAGAACTCCGGCAGGAGACCATGGAACTTATCAAGAAGATCGAGTCGGACAGGGATTTTTCTCCCAGGGAGAGCCCCCTCTGTGACTGGTGTGATTATCAGAGTCTTTGTCCGAAACGAAGACATCGGATTGCGGCGGAGAGCCTTCCTCCGAATGAATATCTTCAGGAAGAGGGAGTGAACCTGGTCAACCGATATGTGGAGTTGAAAGAAAAGAAGGGGATTTTAATTGGAGAGATTGATGCGGAGCTGGCCAGGGTGGAGGAAGGTCTCTTCGCATATGCCCAGAAGGAAGAGTTGGAGGCCATCTACGGGATTGATCATGTTGCCAAGATTAAGACGGAGACGAAAGAAAAGTATCCTTTGAAGGGGGATCCGAATCGGAGGGCGTTGGATGAGTTCATCAAAAATGCCGGAAAGTGGATGGAAGTTTCTGATCTGAACCCCTGGATGCTGGCAAGGATTCTCGAACGGGGAGGATGGCCTCCCTCTTTGGCAAAAAAGGTAAGGGAATTTTCCACTGTCGAGAAAAACCGTTCGATTGCCCTATCGAAATTGAAAGAGAGAGATTAACCATTGATTAAGGGTAATTCTGGAATAATGGAATGTTGGAATAATGTTTAAAAGCGAAAATAGTTTTTTCTTAACCCAATATTCCACTGTTCCATCATTCCATTCTTCCATGAACTTTTAAAAATATATGACAAGAACTAAAGGGGATGATATGGAGATAAAAGTCGAAAAAGGCAGATCCGAAAAGTTTCCCTGCGAACTTCTCCTTCTCTTTTCTTTTGAATCGCCGGAGCCCCTGGAGGGGCCAATCAAAAGCGTTGATCTGGAATGGAAGGGGTACCTCTCCACACTTATCAGCCAGGGTGATTTCAAGGGGGAGTTATTCCAATGCCGGCTCTTTCATACCCAGGGGGCGCTTCCCGCGAGAAGGGTATTGCTGACAGGTCTTGGCAAAAAAGAGGAGTTCGACCTGGAGAAATGGAGAGGGGCGGTTTCGAAAGCCGGGCAATTTATAAGGGATTCGGGGGTCAAACAGTTCGTCTTTCAGATAAAACGATTCAAAGGTCTATCCGAGGAGGAGATCACTGAATCTTTTGTCACAGGACTTCTTCTTGGAACTTACCAGTTCAATGAATTTAAGACCCTGGAGAGAGACAAAATCAGGAAGATTGAGGAGGCGGCGCTTCTCGGTGAGACCGAGCAGGAGACCAGCCGAATCGGCCAGGGACTGGAGAGAGGGCGAATCATTTCAAATGCGGTCTGTCTGGCAAGAGATCTGGCTAATGCCCCGAGCAATCAGGCAACCCCGAACGCTCTCGCCGAGAAAGCCCAGGAGATTGCAAGAAATGAGGGCTTAGGGATTGAAGTTCTTGATTTGAGCGAGGCCGAGGCCATGGGAATGGGGGCGTTTGTTGCAGTGGCCAAGGGGAGTCAGGAGCCGGCAAAGTTCATCATACTCGAATATAACAAGGGAAAAGGTCTGGATACGATTGTCCTGGCAGGGAAGGGGATTACCTTTGACAGCGGCGGCATCTCGATCAAACCCGCGGAGCGGATGGAGCAGATGAAGGCCGATATGTCGGGCGCGGCTGCTGTTTTGGGGGCAATGGAGGCAGCTTCAAAACTTCAACTTCCCCTTCACCTGGTGGGAATCATTCCCGCTACGGAAAACCTTCCGAGCGGAAAGGCCTATAAGCCGGGTGATGTGTTAAAGACCCTTTCAGGTCAGACCGTTGAGGTCATCAGCACGGATGCAGAGGGAAGGCTGATCCTATCCGACGCCCTGACGTACAGCCTTCGTTACAAACCAAAAGCAATCATCGATCTTGCCACCCTGACCGGAGCCTGTGTGGTCGCCCTGGGAGATTATGTGATGGGCCTCTTTGGAAATGACGAGGCTCTTTTGAAACGGATTGAAGATGCCGCAGCGAAATCAGGGGAAAAGGCATGGAGATTTCCTCTCTGGGATGAGTATTTCGAATATATCAAGAGCGATGTGGCTGATTTTAGAAATGTCGGGACGAGGGCCGCAGGCGCTATTATCGGAGGAATCTTTCTAAGCAAATTTGTGGAGAAGACGCCCTGGGTTCACCTGGATATTGCCGGCCCTGCCTTTATTGAAAAAGAAAGACCTTACATACCCAAGGGAGGAACAGGGGTAGGGGTGAGGTTATTGGTCCAACTGTTAAGAGATTGGAATAGCTGAAATTCCAATAACCAAATTCCAAGCTCCAAATAAATTCCAATACCCAATAATCAAACGAAGTTTCAATATTGAAAATTGGATATTGGTTATTATTTGATCATTGGTTATTGGTGATTGATTGGAGAAAACCGAATATGGAAAAACCTGAGAATCAATACCCATTCCTTTTGGCTTGTCGTAAACAGCCCACTCCTTATACCCCCATCTGGCTGATGCGTCAGGCAGGCCGGTATATGAAGGAGTATCGGGCCCTCCGGAAGAAATATTCCTTCTTAGAAATGTGTAAGAATCCTGAAATGGCAGCACAGGTCACGCTTCAACCTATTGACAAGTTTAAGCTCGATGCGGCCATCATCTTTTCGGATATCCTTATTCCTCTGGAACCGATGGGAGTGGAATTTGAATTTGCAAAAGGAGAAGGCCCTGTCTTTCATCGTCCCCTTCGGGAGATGAAGGATGTGGAGCGGTTGAAGATCATCGAACCTGAAGAGGAGATTCCTTTTCTCATGCAGGCGATTCGCATTGTCCGGAGAGATCTGGAGGGGAAAATCCCTCTCATCGGATTTTCAGGAGCTCCTTTCACCCTTGCGAGTTATATGATCGAGGGAGGCCATTCCAGGGACTACACCCTCACAAAAGGGTTGATGTATCAGAATCGCCCGGCCTGGGATCTTCTGATGGAGAAGATTTCAGAAGCGCTGATTCGATATCTCAACGCCCAGGTCCGGGCAGGCGCGCAAGCCCTCCAGATTTTTGACTCCTGGGTGGGATGCTTAACCCCGGGTGATTACGAAGAGTATGTTCTCCCTTACTCTAAAAGGGTGATGGATGGAGTAAACAAAAGTGTTCCGCTCATTCATTTCGCCACATCCTCTTCCACCCTTTTGGAGCGGATGAAACAGGCAGGAGGCGACGTGATCGGGGTGGATTGGAGAGTTGATCTGGGCGAGGCCTGGACGCGAATAGGTTATGATGTCGGTATCCAGGGGAATCTCGACCCGGTTGTTTTGTTTGGCCCTGTCGATTTGATTAAGAAGGAAGTAAAACGGATTCTTGATCAAGCGAAAGGCCGGCCCGGCCATATCTTCAACCTGGGCCACGGCATCCTTCCCAATACTCCCGTTGAACATGTGGCTGCCCTGGTCGATATGGTCCATGAGTATAGTTCAAGGAAGAGAAATTCCAATACCCAAATTCCAAACAACAAATAAATTCGAATAACCAATAACCAAACGATATTTAGATTATTGGAATTTGGGTATTATTTGATTATTGTGAATTGGTGATTGGTTATTATTCAGGCTTAATTGAAGACGATGTATCGTAAGGCAATAATGCTTCATCAAGAGCAGAGATTTTAATGAAAGCCCTTCTTCTTTTAGCTTTTGGTGGACCCCGTTCATTAGAGGAGGTTGAATTTCTGCTGACCTGTCTCTTCGGGCGGAAACCTTCTCCTGAACTGCTTGAAAGGGTTAAGCAACGCTATCGCTTAATTGGAGGTTGTTCCCCTCTTCCCGCTGTCACGGAGAGGCAGGCCAGGGCCCTGGAAGAAAAACTGAATTCCAGGGGTTATTTGTTCAAATTCTATGTGGGAATGCGATACAGCCAGCCGTTGATTGAGGAGACATTGAAGGAGATCCTTCGAGATGGAATCAAAGAGGTTGTTGCTATTCCAATGGCCCCTTTCCGGTCTCGATTCAGCACAGTCGCTTATAAGGAGGAGTTGAATCGAGCCAATAAAACCTCAGGAGAAAAATTAACAATCACTTTTATCGAGGGATGGTGCGCCCATCCGCTCTTTTTACAAGCCGTTACAGAAAGGGTGGAAGAGGGGTTGAAACAATTTACTCCGGAAGAAAGAAGGAGGGTCCACCTTATTTTTACTGCCCATAGCCTTCCGGAGTCAGTCATTGGAACCGATCCCTATGTTCAAGATATGAAGGAGAGTGTAGATGAGGTTCTGAAAAGGGTCGGGCCTTTTCCCTGGCATTTGGCTTTCCAGAGCAAAGGCGGGGGGACAGGGAGGTGGATCGCTCCGGATGTTGAAAGCATTCTGGTGGAGATTAACAAGATAGGGATTCGAGAGGTTCTCATCGTACCCATTGGTTTTGTATCGGATCATATTGAGGTCCTCTACGATATCGATATCCTTTATAAGGAAAAGGCTGAATCGTTGGGAATGATATTGAAGCGTTCTCCCTCGCTCAACTGTTCCGAGAGATTTATCGAGGCTCTGGCAACCATTGTGGAAGAACATATGGTTATGGGTTAAAGGTAAAGGACATCAGGATACCAGGTTACCAGGATGAAGATATCAGAAGATCAGGGCATCAGGTTAAAGAATTATTTTTTGTCTCACTGATATCCCGATATCCTGTTGTCCTGCCTCCTGATTTTCTGATAACCTGATAGCCAATGTTCAAGTTATTTTTGGGTTTAGGATCTCTATGAAACGAATCATCATCATCGGCGGCGGCATTGCCGGGCTTGGCGCGGCGTATAAGGTGACCAGAGCCGCATCCGTCGGCCAAAAAGTCGAGTTTATTCTTGTTGAGAAGGACCTGCGCCTCGGCGGCAAGATCCTGACGGAGATCGTGCCGGATCCCTCGGGCGAGGGCAAATTCATCGTGGACGGCGGGCCGGACTGTTTCCTGACTGAAAAGCCTGCCTGTCACCGCATCGCTAAACTCACAGGGATTTTCGACGACGAGTTACCCACAGATGATTCAAGGAGGAAGACATGGATTCTGTCCCGTGGTAAACTTCACCAGATGCCCGATGGCGTCATGATGTTTGCGCCCACAAAGTTCATACCGTTCGCCACAACAGGGTTGTTCTCATGGCCCGGCAAGATCCGGATGGGCATGGAGTTCTTCATTCCGCCAAAGAAAGTTGCCCCAGGCGAGTTGAACGAGGAGACGCTCGAGAGCTTTGTCGTCCGCCGGATGGGGCGTGAGTGCCTTGATCGCCTTGCCGAACCGCTCGTGGGCGGAATTCATGCGTCCGATCCTGCAAAGATGTCACTGGCCGCGACCTTCCCCCGCCTCCTTGAGATGGAGCAGAAGTATGGGTCGCTCATGAAGGGTTTCATCGCTGCCCGTCGCATGGTGGAGGAGATGCGGCGCAAATATCCGACGAAGCCGGGCGAGAAACCTCGCACCTTCTTCACCTCGTTTGTCAATGGGATGCAGCACCTGACGGACCGGATGGCTGACGCCGCAGGCCGCGAGAGAATGCGCACGGGCGTGGCCGTCAGTTCGCTCCAGCATACCTCCGCCGGCGGATGGCGTAGTTTGCTCTCTGATGGGTCCGCCATCGACGGGGACGCGGTCATCATTGCCACCGAATCATGGGCCGCCGAACCGATTGTCCGGCCGCACGACCAGGCCATTGCGGATGCGCTTGTCAACATACCATGCTCTTCCTCTGCGACTATCTCGATCGCCTTTAACGAGAACGAGGTCGGCTTCGATCTGAATGCGTTCGGGGTACTGTGTCCCCTTGCAGAGGGTCGCGCGCTCATGGCGGCCACTTACTCATCCACCAAGTGGCCGGGCCGCGCGCCAGAGGGGAAGGTTCTGCTGCGCGGTTTTGTCGGCGGTCCGCACAATCAGGAGGTTATGGAACGATCGGATGAGGAGCTTGTGCAGATAGTCCACAGCGAGTTCCGTGATATCCTGGGCCTCAACCGGAATGCGAAACCGCTCTTCACACGAGTTTTCCGGTGGCGCCTCGGTATGCCACAATACACCATGGGGCACCTCAGTCGCGTTGAACTGATCGAGGAGCGGAGCGCCATGATTTCGGGCCTCGCCCTTGCGGGCGGATGTTACAGGGGGGTGGGGCTTCCAAACTGCGTTGAGAGCGGCGAAAGGGCTGTTTCAAAGATCCTCACCGAATGGGGCATCGACCTAGCCGAGAACCACATCGAAGAGAAACGCTACTACTGAGTGGCTGCGTACAAATAACTTGAACAAGTGCATTTGCCAATGACCGTTCGTGGTGAGTTCTTTGACGCGCCGTTCGTCCTGAGGCTCTCGAAGGATGAACGGCACCCTTCGACAGGCTCAGGGTGAACGGGTTG
>JAGXSW010000002.1 GCA_018333715.1 Syntrophaceae bacterium
CCCCTACTAAAGCCCAATAGGGGATATCCTATGCTACCATAATGCGGGATGGGCGGCCACGGAGGGCCGCCCCTACGTTAACATCACGAATTATATTGTAAGGGAGCCTCTCTGCGGGCTCCCAAATTTAGGCGGCCGCAGAGGGCCGCCCCTACGTTAACATCACGAATTATATTGTAGGGGAGCCTCTCTGCGGGCTCCCCCAAAGGCGGCCGCAGAGGGCCGCCTCTACGTTAAAACCACGAATTATATTGTAGGGGAGCCTCTCTGCGGGCTCCCAAATTTAGGCGGCCATGGAGGGCCGCCCCTACGTTAAAACCACGAATTATATTGTAGGGGAGCCTCTCTGCGGGCTCCCAAATTTAGGCGGCCACGGAGGGCCACCCCTACATTGTTAAGAAAATAAAATTGTAGGGGAGCCTCTCCGCGGGCTCCCAACATTTTTCCGCAAAAAGGAGGCAACTTGGCTGAGAAGGTCAATTGGGGCCAGCGAGCTCAGAAAGGATTTTTAGCCTCCGGGATTGATCCAGCGGACCGAAGGGGCCATAAAAATTATTATATTGACCTTCTTCAGAAAATGGCTTTAAACGATGTCCTGGACTTAAAAGGAGATGAGGTCGTCCTTGACTTCGGATGCGGAAGCGGAAGGATTACCTGCTGGATTGCACCGAGGGTAAAAAAAGTGATTGGGCTGGAAGTGACTCCGGAGATGATCGATGTGGCAGAGAAAAACAGAACTGCCGGTAACGTGGAGTTTGTCCTTTATGATGGAGTGAACTTCCCTGAGTTTCCTTTTAAGTTTGATCTCATCCTTTCCGTGGGTGTTCTTCAGATTATGAGGGGGGAGGTGTTAACAAGGACGGTTTCCGGCCTTACGGATTATTTGAGAAAGGGCCGAATAGGATATTTCATCGAGCAGGTATCCGATAACCCCGAGATTGGACGGCCAAAACTGGCAGAGTATCTTCAGGCTTTTCAGGAGTCGGGCCTGGAATGCCTTCAATGTTATCCTATTCGAAGGGGCCGCTGGTGGATGCTCTATCTCATCCGGTACGGTCTGATTCCGAGGAAGTGGTTTCTTAAAATTGCTTCCAAAGAAATGGATTCCCTGAGAAGGGTAAAAGGGAGGGTCTCTTACTATCAGGATTACCTTTTCCTCATAGAGAAAAATGGCTGATCATAGGGGTTATCAACTCCATTTGTCAAAAGGGGACTTTGTTTTAAAAAACAAGGAAGGCCGGAGGCAGAAATTTAAAAAGATTTTCAGTGTTCTCCAGGATTTCTGTCCAGAGCTTCAATCTTTAAAATGTCTTGATATCGGTTGTTCCAGTGGAATTATCACCTCGCTTTTGGGGCAGGCCCTATCAATGACAATCGGGATGGATATTGATCAAGAGGCCGTTAATTATGCCAAGGAGCATCATTTGTCTTCACGAATTCAATTCTTGACCGCCGACGCAATGTCTTTGCCATTCAAAGAGGGTTCATTCGATGTCATCATCTGCAATCACATTTATGAACATGTGCCTAACGCGCACCGGATGATGGATGATATTTTTCGTGTCTTGAAGGAAGATGGATTCTGTTATTTTTCAGCGGGGAATAAGTACATGATAATGGAAGGACATTACGCCTTGCCATTTCTTTCCTGGCTTCCCAAGCCTCTTGCCCACCTCTATCTCAAGTTGACAAGAAAGGGGGGCTTTTATTATGAAGACCATTATTCCCTTCGGGGGTTAAAAAAGTTGGTGAAACGGTTTCATGTCCGGGACTATACCCTTTCGATCATTAAAGACCCGGAAAGGTTTTCAGCGACCGACCTATTCAATTCCAAATCTTTTTCATATAAATGGATTCGTTTCTTCGCCCCCTTTTTATATCCATGGATTCCCACCTATATCTGGGTGTTGACGAGAAAAGGATGAACCGGCTCCATTATAAACAGGTCATTAAATGGATGCTCGTCATCACTATTTTTCTCTTCCTGGGGAAGATGGTCTGGGAGAACTGGAACCAGGTGAAGGAGGCTTCTTTTGATTTCAGGCCTTTTCCCCTTATTTTATCAACCCTCATCTTTGCCTTCAGCTATTTCATTCAAATCTGGGCGTGGTATCTCATTACTCTTAAGTTGGGGATTGCTATTTCAATTCGGGAAACATGGGAAAGTTGGTTTTATTCCCAGTTGGGGAAATATCTGCCCGGGAAAGTATGGCTTCTTCTGAGCCGTTTCTATTTTTATGAGTCAAAGGGAAAGTCAAAGAAGGCCATTTCGATTGCCCTCTATCTTGAGACGGCGACCATTCTTTTAGCTGCCGGTTTTCTCTTTCTGATCGCCCTCATTTTTTTTAAAGAGATCAAGGTTTTTGGTTATGAGAACCAATGGGAGTGGCTGGTCGTTCCTTTTATATTAGCCTTCATCTTTATCCATCCCCGGATTCTTCAGAAAATAGTCAATTGGCTGATCATCCGGTTTAAAAGGGAGCCTATCTCCCTTACCATTACCTATCCTGACGTTCTTTTTGTATTTTTTGTCTGTATCTTAGCGTGGTTGGTCGGAGGGGTTGGATTTTACCTATTCTTAGTTTCGGTCTTTCCTGTTTCATCACAACATCTCATTTTTCTTGCCGGGGCTCTGGCCATCTCCAGCACATTGGGTCTGGTTGCCTTATTTGCCCCGAGTGGATTGGGAGTGAGGGAAGGGGCGCTTGTCTATCTTCTCTCATTTTTAATGCCAAGTCCAATCGCTGTAATCCTCTCCGTTCTCACCCGACTCTGGATGACACTTATTGAAATGGGGCTGATTGGAGTGGTATATTTAACCCGTTTGTTTAAAAGAAGTGTAGAGAAGGGGAATTTGCATGGCAAGATCTAAAAAAACAAAAAAACAAGATAAACAAGAAAAGATTTCAATCAAACCTCAGAGAAAAAAGTTTTCCATCCCATGGCTTCATCTCATTGCCATTGCCCTGATTGCAGGGGTTGCCTTTGGCGCCTATTCCAATACGTTCCATGTCCCCTTCCATTTTGATGACCGCCCCAACATCACTCAAAATCCCAACATTCAGATAAAAGCCCTGACATGGGACCAATTGGGACGGTTGATCAAAAATACGTATAAGGAAAGCATCCGGGTCTTTTCATTTTTTACTTTAGCCCTCAATTACTATTTTGGAGAATTCAATGTCTTTGGATATCATCTGGTAAACTTTATCATCCATGTGGCAGCGGGGATATTTCTCTACTGGTTTCTCATCCTGACATTCAACCTGCCTTATTTGAAAGAGAAATATGGGCCTGTTTCTTATCAAGTGGCTCTCTTTACAAGTTTAATCTTTATCGCCCACCCCATTCAGACCCAATCGGTCACATATATTGTACAACGGATGACCAGCATGGCAGGGATGTTTTACCTTCTTTCGATGGTTCTCTATATTAAGGGAAGGTTGTCGCCCAGGAACCGACGATGGGGTTACTTTGTAGCCGCAGGATTGACTTATCTGTTGGGTATCTTTTCAAAAGAGAATGTGGCCATCCTTCCTCTTTTTGTCCTGCTCTTTGAGTTTTATTTTTTTCAGAACCTAACGATCAGTCCGAAAGGGAAGAAGGCATTTCTGACCCTTGCCTTAATCGTAGGGCTGATTGCCATTGTCGGATTGGCTGTCTGGGGGAAACGATATTATGAATTGATCATAGAGGGTTATAAGATCAGGGATTTCACGCTGGGGGAGAGAGTCCTCACCCAGTTCAGGGTGGTTCTCTATTATGTGACGCTTCTGATTTTTCCTCATCCGTCCCGACTCAATCTCGATTATGACTTCCCCGTATCCAAAACAGTCTTTGATCCCCTTACTACTCTCCTTTCCATCGTCATCATCGCCGGGCTCATTGGATACAGCATCTGGACAGCCAAAAAGACGCCCGTGATTTCTTTTTGTATTTTATGGTATTTTGGTAATCTGGTGATTGAATCATCCATCTTTCCCCTGGAGATGGTGTATGAACACAGGCTTTATCTTCCGGCGGTGGGCCCCTTTGTATTGTTTAGCCTGATGGCAGTCAGGGGCATAGAGAAATTGAAAAGTAAAATGGCGGGTGCGATAAATCGCGCCCCCACCATGTAGGGGGCGGATTTGTCCGACCCGGATGTCGGGTTTGATAAATCAAGCCTCTACAATTCATTTATACATGCAAATGCAACCAATAAAAGAAGAGGCGCTCCGATGGTTCTTCATGTTATCTATCATCTTCTTCCTTTCCATGGGAACCTATCAGCGGAACGCTCTCTATAATAGTGAAATTGAGTTAATGTTTGATTGCATAAGCAAGTCTCCGAGGAAGGCAAGGCCACATCATAATTTAGGCTATGTCTATCTTAATGTCGGGCTATTGGATGATGCAAGAAAGAAGTTTGAAGAGGCTTTACGCCTTGATCCTCTTTATGTTGAATCGATTTATAGTTTAGGCGTGGTTTTTCATAAGAAAGGATTGCTGGAAGAGGCGATCGGATATTATAAAAAAGCCGCTGACAGAGCCAATATTCCAGATGTTCTTTATCGTCTTGGACTTGCTTACATAGAGAAGGGCCTTCATATTGAAGCAATCAGTACTTATGAAAAGCTTTTAGAAGTGAAGCCTGAATATGAAAGCGCTCACTTGAATCTGGGACTTGCATACGGGGCTTTAAAAAAATGGAGCGAAGCGATTCAATCGTTTCAAGGAGAATTGAGGTATCATCCTGACAATTTTTATGCGTATATCTATTTAGGGTTTGTTTATAAAGAATTGGAAGATTATCCAAGGGCAATTGGTCATTTAAGGAAAGCGCTTTCATATCCAGGTGTGCCTGACTCCGAAGGTATCTTTAAGGTGATTTCAGACCTCGAGGCAAAGCATAAACATAAAGGAGAACGACAGGATTAATGGGAAAAAAGGTATCGCCTAAGAGTATTTATTTCTATCGAGGTTGACTCATTATCAAGAGACAGTGATGCCAATTACCAAGGGATAGAGAGGTTAAAAGGCTGTTTCCTCAATCGGTAAGATACAGAAAAGATGAAGCAAGATAATTTGATGGCTATCCAGAACATTCCAAAGAGGCTGTATCCTATTTTCATTGAAATCGTGGTCTTTGGTCTCCTGATTCTTCTCCTTTCTGCGGGAACCTATTGGAGGAATCGACTTTGGAATAATGAGATAGAGTTGTGGAAAGATTGTGTGAAGAAATCTCCCCATAAGGCGCGGCCTTATGCCAATCTTGGTTTTGTTTTTTATAAGGAGGGGAATTACGAGAAAGCATTCGAGTTGAATCAGAAGGCCATCGAATTAGACCCGAGGTTTGGAAACGCCTACCATAATCTCGGACTTGTTTATCAAAAAACAGGGGATTTGGACAAGGCGACAATGATGGTGAAAAAGTCCTTAGAAATCGACCCCGCCCTTTATGTTGCGTATCATTCTCTTGGAGGGATTTTTTTTGAGAAAGGGCAGTATAAAGAATCCGAGGAGGCGTTTAAGCGTTTCATTAAGGTATTTCCTTACTTCCCCAACGTCCATCATCTTCTGGCCATCGTTTACGCTGCCCAGAAGCAGTTTGACAAGGCCATTACAGAATTTGAATGGGAAATTCGAATTAATCCCTATCACACCCTCGCCCACCTTAATCTGGGGCAGATCTACTGGTATGAATTTCAGAATAAACAGAAGGCCCTTTATCATCTAAAAACAGCCCTATCATTAGATCCTTTCCTTCCTAACCGGGCAGGGATTCAAAACCTAATTCGCCAACTGGAAAGGATTTTGTGAATTGATCAGAAAAAGAAACGAATAGCACGAATGATAGCGAATGACACGAAAGGAGAACCATTCGTCACCATTCGTGAAATTCGTTCGCAGCAATCATTTTTATCATTTGTGGGCGCCCTGGGGGCATGATGAATTACCGATGAGTTGGATTTCGGTGAGGCGATGGAGTAATGATCCGTTGGGGCCTCCTTTGCCGAGGTTCAGGTCGGTGACGGCGACCTTTCCGATTTTCTGGGTCTGGATGCCGGATGGTCCCCTCTTTTGAATCCCCCAGATGCTGTGGACCGCATAATGTTTCCCCTCATGCTTGCCCAGATAGAGCATAATATGGCCGGGCATCCGGAGGAGGGTGGCCAGTGGAACGGCTCGACCTAAGATTTTCTTCTTCTCCTCTATCGTCTTTCCTTCCAATGCTCCAAGAGAGATTCCCATTTTAGCCTGAAGAATCGAATTTCGGGGCATAAGAATTCCAAAGGTGTTGAAGAGGTCCATAATGAATCGTGAGCAGTCCCTGCCACCGGACATTTCTCCCCAGCCGTAAGGCTGGTGAAGCATTTTAAAGGCCTGTTGCGCCAGGTTTTTCTGAGTATAGGGGAGAAAACCGTAATGGACATCATCGTCAACAGGAATGTACCCATTTCGAAAGGTCAATCGGCCATCGGCCTCTCTGAAAGGTATTTTAATGACATAGCAATTCCCTATGACCGAATGGTTTTCCTTGGACGATGAAAATTTATCAACTATTATCCTCCCCCTTGATGGGGGAGGATTTAGGTGGGGGTGGCCATGATCTGTTTCCCCCTCACCCTGACCCTCTCCCGCCAGCCCGCCCCGCAGAGCGGAGCGAGGCCGGGGGGGAGAGGGGGAGGGAAGATGGGAGATGATAAAAGTGCTTCCCATCTGAGCGGAGAGGACCGGTTGCTGGAAAAGGGGGTCGGCAAAGATCCCGACAAAATTGCCCGTAATGACAAGCGGGTCTTTTATCTCACCCTGGCCGAAGGCATCGTTTTTTCCTATTGCCATGGCCAGATCTTTCGTTCGAATCCATCCGCGAATAAAGGAAGTTTGCACATAGGCCCAGAGCTTATCACGGCTGAAATGATAGATTCCGACCAGCGATCCAGGAGCAATGGCAGAGTGCTGGAAAAGATCAAATTTATAACCGGTCGGGCTGCTTATGGAGAGCTCTGCAGTGGGAAAGACGCGAACATCTGTCCTTTTAACGGTTAAACCGAAAAGGAGTCGATTCTTCTCTTTCAATGCGACCTGATTGATATTCTCTTTTAATGCATTCCAGAAGGAATCACCGAGAGGAATTCCCTGCTTTCCATATCGAACCCGCCCTGTCTTTCCAAATTCCTCCATGTCTTGCTTCAGGAAATTGAGGATTTCTTCTCCGGTCCATTCCTCCTTCATATCTTTTACTCTGCAAAGGAGAAGATCCTGCCTTTTAAGATTTTCTTCGTTCATCTTCCGAATTTCGAAGGGGGTAAGTAGGACCCGATTTGAATCCCTAACTTTGTTAATCCAGAAAAGAGGGTCCTCCATTCTCTTTGAAACGGCATGGACCTGCAGGCTGCTTCCGAGAAGAATCGCAATCCCAAGAAGGATAAGGGTTGATGCCGGAATTGTTCTCTTATTGGATTTCATATCAGTCTGAAATATTTCATGAGAAGTTGAACTCTAACCAAAAATATTTAAAATTTCCCCCAAATTCCCTCCCCCTTTTGACGGGGGAGGGTGAGGGTGGGGGTGGACAAAATAGAGACCGTCTGGTCCCCCCTCCCCTTCATCCCCTCCCACGGCGGTTGAGCTTTAAACGCACTTGACACAGTGGGCGGGATGATAGGTTTTTACAATGTTATGTAAAACAATTCTAAAAATTCAATTAGTTTTCAACTTGTTACCCTCCCCTCCCTCGACGGGAGGGGATTGAGGGGAGGGTGAAAGAAGGCCATTTTGTCACCCCCACCCCCACCCTCCCCCATCAAAGGGGGAGGGGATAATTTGCTGTTATTATAAGGATTTTCATACCCCCTGTGTCAAGTGTGTGCTAAGACCAGCGTCGAGAGGGAGGGTATAAATTGGGTTTTCAGCAGTGAAATCACCATGAGTAATGCCTGGGAAAAAGAGATTCGGAGTTTGATGGGGAAGGCGATCCACCGCTATGGGATGGTTCAGGATGGGGACCGCATTCTGGTCGGTGTTTCCGGTGGAAAAGACAGCTTGACTCTTCTAACACTTCTATCTGAGCGCGCCAAGAGGGTTCCGATTCACTATGAACTGTTTGCGGTCCATGTCGACCTTGGATTCCAGTCGAGTGGAGCGGACATGCTCACAGAGTTCTTTGAAGCAAAAAAAATAGCTTATCACATTGATCCCACCCGGATCGCAGAATTGGCCAATGGTCCTGACAACCGTGAAAATCCCTGCTTTCTCTGTTCGTGGGAAAGGAGGAAACGGCTTTTTCATCTTGCCCAGGATTTCAAATGTAACAAGATTGCACTTGGGCATCATAAAGATGATATCATTGAAACCTTTCTTCTGAACGTCTTCTACAGCGCAGAGATCAGCGCCATGCTTCCCCTTCAAACCCTGTTTAAAGGGAAGATGACCCTCATTCGGCCCCTGGCTCTCATCGAGGAGAAGAAGATTGAGCGGTTTGCGAAAGAGATGGGCCTTCCTTACTTTCCGTGCGGGTGCCCCGCTTCCGAAAAATCAAAAAGAAGAAAGGTAAAGGAATTGCTCAACGAACTGGACAAGGAAAATCGCCAAGTCAAGGGAAATATCTTCCGATCCCTCTCCAATATAAAAATAGATTATCTATTGCAGGAGAAAGAGGGTAAAAAAATAGCTTGACAAATATTTAGAAATTAAATATAAATTAACTCCATTAAATATAATTAACTTTCATTTCCATGGAAGATATCGGAGAAAAACTAAAAACCTTCCGGCTGGCCAACCGAATGACCCTCAAGCAACTCGGCAGCAAGGCCGGCTGCACAGACGCCTATCTCTCGCAACTGGAGAGGGGCCGCGCCAACCCCTCCGTCATGATCCTGAAAAAGATCGCCTCGGCCCTTCAGATGAAGGTGGTCGACTTCTTCCTCGAAAACGAAACGGAAGAAAACGAAGTGGTCCTAAAGGAGAAGGAGAGGGTGAATATCAATTTTAAGCAGGGCGATGCAAAGATTCAGATGCTTGTCCGGAATATTCGGGATAAGCGAATGCAGCCCTTTTATACGACGATTGAACCGAGGGGAGGGTCAAAGGGGCCTTATGCCCATATCGGTGAGGAATTCGGGATTGTGCTCCAGGGACAATTGGAGATCAAACTGCATGGAAAGTCTTATCGATTGAAGAAGAACGAAAGTTTCTATTTTTCATCCCAGGAACCTCATAGCTGGACGAATCCAGGCAAAAAGAAAACAGTAGTGATCTGGGTGGTGAGCCCGCCGACTTTTTAATTGCGGGGATAGAAAACAGGGGCGGAAGAAGTTAAAATTAAAAAAGAGGCATGATCCATTCTAATTCGAGTCTGTTTATAAATGCACCTTTTCCGTCATGCCGGACCTGAGTAGCCTGCCCCGTACTGGATACGGGGGCATCCAGACGTCGTCTCGACCCCGTATCAAGCACGGGGTAAACTCCAGTCGGGAACCATCTCGAAGACTGGGTTCCGGTTTTCACCGGAAACCCTGGATTCCGGCTTTCGCCGGAATGACGACCTTTTGGGAAACTGTTAGTTTATAAGCAGACTCTAATTCATTCTCGAAATGAGAATGAAGGGGGGAATAAAAAGAAAGGAGAAGAAAAACATGTGTAATGGGACGACGAGAAGGGATTTTTTAAAGCATTCAGTGATCGGTGGAGTAGCCCTGGGAGCTGGAGTTGGAATTTATGAGTTGGCTTATGGGCAGGCCACAAACATTAAGTTCAGCACCTGGCATCCCCCTGTGGGGCGAGAAGCGAAGACTGTTTGGGAACCCATGTTGGAAGAGTTTAAAAAGAGGAGCGGAGGCAAGATTACCTCTACCCTTTATGCCGGAGCAGCATTAGGGAAGGGGCCCGAGCACTTCGATATTGTGGCGAAGGGCCTTTCGGATATGGGCTACTTTACCGCCACATGGACACCGGGCCGTTTTCCTCTTTCAGATGTCCTTTCATTGGCCGCCTGGGTGGATGGAAAGGACCTGGCAACAGACATTGGAAATGCGATGTATGAACGGATTCTTAACAGGGAATTTAAGGATGTGAAGATGATTGAATTGAACGGTTGCATCCAGGCATTCTTATGGACAAAAAAACCGGTTCGCTCTTTAGCCGACACCAAGGGGATGAAGATCAGGACACCCGGGGGTCATCAAACCCATTATATTAAGGCCCTGGGCGCAGAACCTGTTTTTATGCCCTTAGGTGATGTCTACCTGGCCATCGAGACAGGGACCATCGACGGGTTGGTGACCTGCGCCCCACTGATTTTGGGTTTCAAACTCCATGAGGTGGCCAAACATGGCGTTGTGGCGACCTTTGGATGTGTCACAGAAGGCGTGGTGATGAATCTCGAAAGCTGGAAAAAAATGCCGGATGATCAGAAGAAGATCATCGAGGCCGTGGGTCAAAACCCATTCAAGACCACGGGGGGATTAAACCGGGAAGTTTACAAAGTCATGATGAAGGAGATTACCGACAAAGGAGTGACCCTTTTCAATCTTCCTACGGATGAGGCGGAGCGTTGGTATGAAAGTTTCAGAGAGGTGACAAGGAAGTGGGTGGCCGATCTGGAGGGAAAAGGACTTCCTGCCAAAGAGGTTGTCAGGATGTATAACCAGGAATGTGAGAAGAGAGGGGTCAAGGTGGTTGCCTTCCCGAAGGAGTGGTCTTAAATTCTTTATAATCCTTCCATGACGAGTTCGTCAACCTCGAACCATGGAAATTGAGTAGGGGCGGCTCTCCCTGCCTGCGGTAGGCAGGTGTGGCCGCCCTTTGGAGGAGCCCACAGAGGGGCTCCCCTACGTTTTTTTGATTGGGGCGCTGATATTTTATAGGAATGCGTTTCAAAGGAGTAGGAGAAGGGGCGACAAAAAAGTCGCCCCTTCGATGTTATCCTTGACGTGAGGCCAGTCTGTAATGAGAATCAAACGTCTGATCCGGCGGATCAATTATTATGTATGCGGAGGAGGAATGTGCCTGCTCCTCCCGCTGATGCTCCTGACCACAGGGGATGTGGTAGGAAGGAAATTTTTTGCCAAAACCATTCCAGGCGCTTTTGAAATATCGCAGTATCTCCTCGCTGTCTTCATCCTGCTGGGAGCGGCTTATACCCAGCAGGTGAAGGGGCATGTGGGAGTCGATTTCATAACCTCCAGGTTTTCCCTTCGCGGCCGAGCCCTCTGTGACATTTTTACGACGCTTCTCAGTCTCTTCATCATCGCCATCCTGGTCTGGGTGGGGTGGATCGAAGGAATCAAAGAAAAGACGGTCTCGGATATGTTAAGAATCCCCCAGTATCCCTTCCGGTTGCTCGTCTCCATCGGAGGCTTTCTCCTCTGGCTGGAACTTCTGATCAATCTCTTCGAAGCCGTCGTGAGACTTAAGAGGAGGACGCAGTGAACCCCGTTACAGTCGGAATCCTTGGAAGTATTCTGCTCGTCTTTCTTCTTTTTCTGGGCATGCCCATCGCCTTTGTGATGATGCTGGTAGGTTTTCTTGGCATCGGATACCTGACCTCGATCAATGCGGCCCTGCCCGTAGTTGCCAATACGGTCTACGAGACGGCGTCCTTTTATCCTTATACCATTATCCCCCTTTTCATTCTGATGGGAGGATTTGCAGGGAATGCAGGCATTACGAAAGAACTCTATCAAACTTTCGACAAGTGGTTCAGACAATTGCCGGGAGGGCTGGGAATCGCCACCATCGTTTCCTGCGCTTTTTTTGCGGCTCTGAGCGGGTCTTCGGTGGCGGCCGCAGCCGCCATGGGGAACATCGCCATTCCGGAGATGAGACGATTCAAGTATGCGCCCAAATTGGCCGTGGGGACAGTGGCGGCCGGCGGAACACTCAGTTTTCTCATTCCGCCCAGCCTTGGTTTTGTGGTCTATGGCATGCTCACAGAGCAATCGATCGGAAAACTTTTAATTTCCGGAATCGTTCCGGGTATTTTTCTCTCACTCGCCTTTATCTTCGTCATTATTGTTCAGGTCAAGATGAATCCGGGCCTGGCGCCATCCAATCTTGAAAGGGTCAGTTTTAAAGAGAAGATATTGGCCTTTCAAGGGATATGGGAGACCGTTCTTGTATTTCTCATCGTCATAGGTGGTATCTATTTGGGTTTTATCAATCCCACAGAGGCCGGCGCCATTGGCGCCTCAGCCCTTTTTATTATCATTTTATTGAAGGGAAGGTTGACCCTGCGAAATCTCTCGGCATCCCTTTTTGAGGCGGCCCGAATTTCTGTTCTGGTCCTTTTTCTCGTGGCAGGGGCGAGTGTGTTTAGTTACTTTCTCGCCCTTTCGACCATCCCCATGGCGGTTTCCTCCTGGATGGGTGGCCTTGAGGTTTCTCGATATGTGATCCTTGCCATCATCATTTTGATCTACATGATGCTTGGCTGTTTTCTCGATGCGATCTCGATGATGGTGCTCACCATGCCTGTCGTCTTTCCTGTCATTCAGGCGCTCGGCTTCGACCCCATCTGGTTCGGAGTCATCTGTGTGATTATGATGGAGGCAGGACTCATCACTCCGCCTGTGGGGCTCAATGTCTATACGCTTGCCGGTGTGGTAAAGGATGTCCCCATGCAAACGATCTTCCGCGGGGCCGCCCCTTTTCTTATATCGATGATCGCGGTCGTCGTCCTGATCACCATTTTTCCGAAGATTGTGCTCTTTCTTCCGAGTATGATGGGAAGGTAGAGGGTGAAGATGGTGTTTGGGTTAAGGTTAGGAAGCCTGTTTGGGTTAGGTGATAACGTTCAGGACATCGTTAACTCAAAAAATGGTCACGACATCGTTAACTCAGGGTTTTGAGGCTATGTAGCGATACCGTGGCCGGTATCTTTAGCTCGCAGTTGATGTTGATATTTGTGTTCTTCGACCTCTATCGTACCCAGTTCTCAAAGAACGATAGTAAACGATGTCCTGAACGTAAAATCAGTAAACGATGTCTTGAACGTTGTCA
>JAGXSW010000003.1 GCA_018333715.1 Syntrophaceae bacterium
TGAAAGGGTCATGGGACTTTACTGTCTTATCGCACATATCTCCTCACCAACCCGAAGGGGATCTTTTTCCTTAAGCCAGTCTAGTCCCGAAAATTCTACCCCTTGCATCCCCTCACCAATCTCTTGAATCCTATAATCCAGGGCTAATCCATCCCTCTCAAATCCTATCTGCCCTGGAAACGCCAATCCATTGCCCTTAAACCGAGTTCTTCAATTGCCTCACCCTTTAAATAAGGCAAAGTAAACCTTAACGTTGCACAAAAAGGGAGGCAAGTGTGTTTACAAACCTTTAGAGAGGTAAAGTCTTTTAATTTTTCTCAACCTTAAACTTAGCCTTGACCTTGTTCTGACCCTTAACCCTCGCCTCCTCCAGAAGGAGACTGTGTCGTAATTAGCCATTCGCCATTCGACACACTCAGGACGAACGGCTAAGTGATTGATTTTTAACATGACGTAGTCCATTCGTGGTGAGGTTCTCGAACCATGAACGGAATTACGACACAGCCTCAAGTGGACGGGAGAGAAGAGTTGATATTCCTGCTCTTCCGAGCAATGGAGTCATCTCTTATCGATCCTGATTGCATTAAATGAAGATAAAAGATGCAATCCACTTAAGGTCAAGGCTAAGCAGAGGATATGCCCCTTAGAGTCAAGAAAATCAAGCTCTGGAGGGGGATACCCCGCAGATGTGCAAATCCTGTGGAAAAAAATGGTTTTCTTTTTCTAACCCATTCATTTTATTGCGAAAAAAAATCGAAGGACATAAGATGTTAAAAATAGTCTTGTTGTTTCAATAAGTTATATTGTTGTGTCCTTCCAATATAAAAATACAATATCTTGTGGCGTTTCGCTTTCTCCCGAACATGCAACTGTTTAAAACCTGTTTAAATATTTCTTTGAAAATCCTGGATTATCTACTCTTTTTTGAATAAAAAAGGGGAGAATTTTCCCCCCTTTTTTATTAAGAACGGATCAGAATTTTAAAATTACTTTACCGCACTTTTCAGAAGATTCCCTGCCTTGAACTTGGCCACCTTTGCGGCAGGAATTTTAATCTCCTTTCCTGTCTGAGGGTTTCGCCCTATCCTCGCTTTTCTCTTCGTCACAGAAAAAGTCCCGAACCCAGGAAGGCTCAACCTGTCTCCCTTTTTAAGAGCCTTTGTCACAGTCGCTGTAAAGGCATTCAGAGCTTTTTCAGCCGACGCTTTTGAGACATTGGTTTCCTTCCCAATTGCAGCCACCAATTCCGCTTTCGTCATTTAAATCACCTCCTCCTTTATTTGAAATCTTATTTTGGCCTCATTGAAAATGATGCCCATCATAAACCACCGACATTTTAAAAGTCAAGCCTTTTATTTGAGATTTCTAAAAAGCATGGAAATCTCTGATTACACAGATTATGGACGATTACACAGATTTCAAACGCATTTAAAATAATGAAAATTCGATATAATCTTTTGTTGTAATAATTTAGCGCTTTGAAAATGGCTTGGTGATATTGACCAATAAGATTGTCATTCCTGCGAAAGCAGGAATCCAGTTTCTTTAAAAACCTCCCTGGATTCCCGCCTGCGCGGGAATGACAGTCGAGGTAATTATTCAAAGAACTAAAGTGTTACCTTTTTTTGAAATCAGTGTAATCAAGAGAGCGTGTGGGGGTTTTTCAGATCTCTTTATTTTGAAAATCTCTCCACTTTCTTCCGATCCTAAAGGAACTGTTTTCCCTCGCTGGTACCCTCCATGTGGACGTCACCCGCTTCAAACAAATGGTCCTGGAGATCATCTGGATCGATCTTCAGGATGGAAAAGATTTTTCTTTCAATCTCAAAAGTGGCTCTTCTCAGTCCTCCTAACAGCTCGAGGGCTCTCTCATTCTTTCCGTATCGTCCCTTCAGGTCTTCAAACCTCTCATCGAGGGAGACGATTCGGTCATGTCGAACTCGTTTGTCGGCATAATTGACCACTTCCTCTTCCGATATCCGTGAGGGATCCGTCTCTTTCGATAAATGGATATGCTCCGCAACCACATCCCCTATCCTCTCGTACCCCATTCCCTTCAAAAGCCTCGATCCTGTCAGGGCATGGTCTTCCTTCGTCCTGAGGCACTCTGTCTTGGTCAGATCGTGAAGCAGGGCCGCGGCTTCGACCAGAGGAAGGTCGATTCTCTGCCCGTTTCTGTTTAACTTGATCGAAAGAAAGAGGGCCACCCTTGCCACTGCGATGCTATGATCGATGATATGTTCAAGCATCCCGTATTGAACCACCAATCTCAAACAATCTTCTCTTGTCGGAATCATCCTATCTTCTCATTTTTAGACTCATTTCCTTTTTCAGGCAGCGTCAGGGCGGGCTGGCTTTCGATCTGTTCCAGTTTAAAACCGAATTTATCCAGACGTCTCCTCGCCTCTTCATATTTATTCATCGCATTGCCGATATGTTTTCCGACCAATTGGAAGTCTCCCTGAAAGGCCTCCAATTCCTTATTCAGACCCGAAAGCGAATCCAGTATTCGATGGGCATCCTTTTCAATTTTCAATCCCCTTAATCCAAGAACGATCACCTGGAGATAGGCAAAAAAGGAATTGGGCGAGACCGGGATCACCTTCTTTTTCAACGCATAATTCAAAATCCCTTTCTCCTCTCCAAAGGCCTCGTCCTTTGTAATGGTCTCATAATAGACATTTTCGGCGGGGATATAGAGCAGGGCGAAATCGTAAGTCCCTTCTTGGGGCAGAATATATTTGCTTGCAATATCGTCAATATGTTTTTTCACATCTCTCGCAAAGGTCTTCTGAGAGGCCTTCTTCTCTTCCTCGGTTTTACATTCGATGAGCCGTTTAAAATTATCGAGCGGGAATTTGGAATCGATGGGAACAAGCCTTTCTCCCAGCCTCACCACCGCATCCACCCTCTCCCCGCTGGAAAACGTGTATTGAAGGGTAAAGAATTCGGGTGGGAGGATCTGGGATAACAGTTCTCCCAAAAATTGTTCCCCCAACCCACCCCTCAATTTCGGGGGCTGGAGGATTTCCTGGAGTGTGGCGATGTCTTTCCCGACCTCAAAGATTCGCCTGCTGGCCTCCGAAAGTTCTCCGATATTCTTCTGGACATCCCCGATCACCCTGGCGGCATTATCCAATCGTTTACTGATCTCCCCGCTTGAGTTTTGAAGCTGCTGGTTGACCTGATCAGTAATCCCCCTCAACTGTGCATTGATGGTATCCTGCTGCTGGGAGAGCTGGGAGATATTTCTGGCAAGGCCGTCATTCATCTGCTCTCTCAACTTTTCAACCTGTTGCTGAATCAACGTCCATACGGTCTGTGAGGACTGGTCTTTTCTCACCTCTTCCGCTATCTTCTTCAACCTCTGCTCCATGAGGAAGAAAAATACCACAGCCAGGGCGATGATCACTCCTGAGAGAATATAGATTCCTTCCATTCCTGTTCCTCTAAATGTGATGATTTCATCACGGATGTTGTATGATGAGATGCCCTTCCACTCTATTCTCAATGGGGTTGGTCACGGAGACCCTCCAGTGGCTCTCCCGTTGAGTTTCACCGGCGGGGATGGGCCATTCGACTTTAAGCGGACTCATCCCTGAAATGTCCAAAAGAACCCTGCTATCTTCCGATCCCCCGAAAGAAAATTTTAGCGGAGTGGAGGATCCTTCCCACCTCACCTCCATCCTTATCTTCTCTGATGGCTCTTCACCCCTCAACGGAGGGGATGGGACAAAAAATGAGAATTGCTCCCTCCCTTGTGCTCCGATCTGAAAGGGAAAGATGATGAACCTCCTCTCAAGAATATTATTCTCTAAACGGATGTCATCCGAACGGAGCTTGGGGGCAAGAGACACCCTCACCATGGAGATCCCCTTAATGCTGACCCGATACGGGGGTGAAAGGGTGTAAATATTTCCGGAATGGGCCTTTAATTCCTCTGAAATGAAATGTTCAAAATCTGAAATCTTCCGATCGTTTAAATAGATGCGAATCCTGAAGGTCACGCCCTTCCGGAGGTCCGCCTCCCCGTTGTTGGAGAGGATGATACTGAGTTCCAGATCCTCTGTCAAATGAAAATCCCTGATCACGATATCCGGACCGATGGGAAGTCCTTCGAGTATCTTCTTTAGCTGGTTATTCTCTTTGTCCAATTCTCTCTGTTCCACTTGAGTATCAACCCTAACTTCCACCTCATGACGGCCGAAAAGTGAAAATGGAGTGGATAGGGTAATACTTTCCTGGGGTTTGAGGAGACCATGATCTGAAAGGCTTTTTAATGCATAACTCTTCTCCAATCGACCATCAACAAATAGACTCAAACCTCCGCTCTCCATTGGAAATGGAGCTGTGCCAATATTGGTGAGGGTGGCAAACAGCCTCCTCTTCTGTTTGAGAAAGAGATTGGAAACAGTGATGTCGGGAAGACTTAAAGATTCTTTTGGAACCTCTGCTGGCATGGGAGCGGCTGTGAGATGACTCACCTCGTGCTTCTCGGCCTTCTCCTCCTTTTTTTCTACCTTCTCAGCTATCTCCGCCACTTTTTCTTCCACGGGGATGCCCGAAAAATATTCATCAGGATAGTAGAGGGGCTTTATCGAAGGCAGGGGAGAAGTTGGCTGGACCGTCATTCTGGTTGAACACCCGGAGAAAAAGAGAAAAAAGGCGAAAAATAGGATCGCCCCTTTTGACATGAATCGAATTCCAACCTCCCTGTCAAATAAGATATCTCATCGTTCGATCAAAAGCAAGAGATCAGGGGAGCCCAAAAACAGAGATAGGAATCCTCCATCATTCCCCTCTCCCTTGACGGGAGAGGGTTAGGGTGAGGGTGATAAATTACCAGAATGGTTCCCCCTCCCCTTAGTCCCCTCCCGCCAGGGGAGGGGATTTACGGTGGACGGTAAATTTCTAAATCGGGATTTGGGGGGAGTTTAAGCGAACCTTGACACCCAGAGGCTAAAATTGTATTTTCTTAACGAAACAAATACCCTTTGGAGATGAAAGATGATAAAATGGATCGATCTCAGAAGCGATACAGTGACCCGGCCCACTCCTGTCATGAGAAAGGCGATGTCAGAGGCAGAGGTCGGAGATGATGTCTTCGGTGAGGACCCTACGGTCAACGCCCTCCAGGAGAGGGTGGCGAAGATGCTTGGGAAGGAAGCGGCCCTCTTCGTCCCCTCGGGAACCATGGCCAACCAACTCGCGATCAAATCCCATACCCAACCGGGCGATGAGGTGATCATTGAAGCCACCTCCCATCCCTATAACTTCGAGGGGGGAGGAGGAGCAGTCCTGTCGGGAATCCAGTTTCACTGTCTTAAGGGTCTCCGTGGGATTCTCGATGCCTCGCAGATCGAAGAGGCCATCCGGCCCGACGACCACCACTTTCCTGTCACCCGGCTGATCTGTCTCGAAAATACTCATAATCGAGGCGGAGGAGCCATCTACCCAATAGATAAGATGGCAGAGATCTACTGGTTGGCAAAATCGAAAGGCCTTTTGGTTCATCTCGACGGGGCAAGGCTATGGAATGCTTCCGTCGCCACCAGGATCGGCCTCCATGAATACGGTCAATGGGCTGATTCCGTCTCGGTCTGCCTCTCGAAAGGATTGGGCGCTCCTATCGGATCTCTTGTCGCAGGCTCCAGAATATTTATTGACCGGGTTCACCGCTTTAGAAAGATGTTTGGAGGCGGAATGCGTCAGGTCGGAATCATTGCGTCGGCCGGACTTTATGCGCTGGATCATCACATCGAACGTCTAAAAGAGGACCATCAGAATGCAAAACGTCTCGCAGTGGGTTTGAAAGAACTGAAAGGAGTTTCTCTTGATCCTAAGCATGTGGAAACCAATATTGTCATATTCGATGTTACCGAGACCGGAAAACCAGGGTTTCAGATTGCAGAAGCCATGAAGCGCCACGGAATCCTCATCCATGCCTTCGGAAAAACACAAATCCGCCTGGTCACGCATCTGGATATATCGAGTGAAGATATTGAAATGGCCTTGAATGTTTTTGCTAAAGTATTTTCCGGAAAATAAAAACCAATGACAGTATACGAAGCTCTGGTTGTGGTATCTCAAGGAAATTATCAGGATATACCTGAATGCAGGGCCAAGAAAAATCTTTTACTGCTTCTTTCAGCCCTTGGGAAGATCTGAAAGGGAAACAAATTGTGTTTTCTCCTTTTTCAATATTCTTTTTACACTCTTCAGAAAATCGGTATTGTCGAAGGGTTTGAAAATATACTCTGCCTGGATCTCTTCAAAGAATGTCCTTGTCTCTGAACTGATTGTGTCTCCGGTAAAGAACAGGATCCTATTAGATAGTTTTAAATTCCTCTTCACGATCTCCTGATATAAACTCATTCCGTCCAAACCCGGCATCTTCAGGTCAATTATAATTAAGTCATAGATCCTTTTTTTAAGTTTATTCAATGCCGATTCCCCATTCGATACAGTATCTACTTCTATGCCTTCTCTTTCAAAAATATTTCTTACGAGGTCTAAAATAAGAAGTTCATCATCAATGACCAGGACTTTCTTGCCTGAAATCCTCTCTTCTTCTTCTCCTTCTTTCTCTTCCGGTTCAACAATCTTTTCCTCCAAATCGATGATCGGGAGCTCCACCGTAAATATTGTCCCCTCTCCCAAACGGCTCTTAACGGAGATTGTGCCTTCATGTTCCTGGACAATTCTATAGGAGACGCTCAAACCAAGACCCGTTCCTGTCTCTTTTGTGGTAAAAAAGGGCTCAAAGAGGTTAGAAAGATTCTCTTCTGAAATCCCAGATCCATCGTCTTTAAAAGAGAGTCTGAGTAAAGTCCTTTCTAAATTGGATCTTGTTTGGATCTCCAATCTTCCACGACCATGGGCCTCCTTCATTGCATATTCGGCATTGGTGAGGAGGTTCAAAAAGACCTGCTGAAGTTGTTGAGGATCCGCCATCGTCCTTGGTAAATCGGCTTGAAAATCTTCTACGACAGCAACATTATTTGCCTTCGAATCATAGGACTTCAGTGCAACTGTGCTTCTCAATATCTCATTGATATTGACATAAGACTTCTCAGACTTCCTCTTCCGGGCGAAGGCAAGGAATTTCTGAACAATACCGGAGGTTCGCATGGCTTCGTCGTGCAGCCTCTCCAAATCCTCTTTAATCTCCTCGCTTACCTCTTTTGAACCCTTAAGAAGTTGGGCATATCCAATGACCGAAGTTAAAGGATTATTCAATTCATGAGCAACACAAGAAATCAACTCTCCTAATCCCGAAAGTTTTTCAAGTTGAACCAATTCGCCTTGAAGTTTTTTCTGTTCGGTGATATCTCTCATAATGTGGACAAATCCTTTCAGACCTCCTTCAGCATTGGATAATGGATAAATGGAAATGTTAAATTCTCCTTTTAAATGAGGGATCTTCACCTCTGCATTGGCAAAATTTTTCGTCTCTATCGATTGAAGACAGGGGCACCCTTTTAGAGGCTCGGATAGTTGATGAAATATCTCATAACATCTCTTTCCGATCAAGTAAGAGACCTTTGTATTTAAAATTCTGGCCAAACTCTGGTTTGCATCGAGTATATTAAAATTGACATCATGAATCGATATGCCCTCCTCAATTGCATCGAAGATTACCTTCCATTCATTTTGGGCATCCTCTAATTTAGACGGTCTTTGAACAGCTAACTGTTCTGAAAGAAAGTTTTTCATCTCTTTTTTCTCTTTAAGATTCCGGGTCTTCGCGTAAGAGTGTGGGTCATTTCTGCCTTTTCACTCCCCTCTCTTCAGCAAAGTTCTCTACTTCTTTATCCCTCTTTTGCAAAGATCCCCCCTTCTTTCCCCCTCTTTGGCAAAGAGGGGTCAGGGGAGATTTTATAAATCATATGCTTCTCCATATCTTTTCAGCACTCCGCCTATTTTCTCAAAGACATCCCTGTCCTATTTTTTTCTGAGATGCTGAGATAAAGCTTTCAACTGTTTATCATAAGAAAGCATTTGTTCTTAAAATCCCCCTCCATCCCCCTTTGCCAAAGGGGGAAATTGTTATCTCCCTCTTTGACAAAGGGCGAGGGGAGATTTTCTGATCAAACCGCTCAACATATCCGTCTTGCATCGCGCCATAAACGCTATTTGTCGGAGTAGTATTATTCCGCTTTTATTCTCGTCTCTAAACGATCAAGTCTTTCTTTTAGCATTTTGTTTTCCAATTCTAATTCTGCTTCTTTTGGTTTTGAAGTAAGGTAGGAATCGCTCTGCCACCAATTTATCCCCATCTCCATAGCCTTATCCACAGAGGCAACTAAAAGCCTTATCTTTATAGTGAGAAGGTCAATATCAGCAATTTGAATCTTAATATCTCCAGCAATAACAATCCCTTTATCTAAGACCCTCTCTAAAATATCTGCAAGATTCGTGGCTTCCGTAGCGTGCATCATTTTTTGTGTGGTCATCACTTCTTCCCCTTTTTTTAGTAACGCCCCAATATTTTGGCCCTTATAATTAAGTTCGATGTTTTCTTGCGCAAATTCGAAATAAAATAGCAATTCTTACAATCAAACCTCGCTTCATCATAATCCTGGCAACGAAGAAGCACATCCACTTCCTCATTTATCCTTTGATAGAATTCCGCCTTTTCTTGCACATTTTTTGCCATGTTGACGCCCTCGGTAACATACTTTATCAACAATTCTTGTTTTTGAAATGTTGGACAACCGATTTTGGCTTTATTTTCTTCCACTCTGGCCCTTCGCATTCTGTCATTCTGAGCGAAGCGAAGAATCTCATTTTTTTAGATTGCGGGGAGTACCCTCCGAGCATTGAGATTGCTTCGGCTTCGCCTCGCAATGACATTTCGTTGCTCTTTATGCATTGAAGATGCATGATTTTTCTTTACATCAAATTCCCCAGAGGACCTAAATCTAAATTCAAATCCTCATCATCGATGCCAAAGATTGCCTGGATTTCTTTTATCTTCTTCTTAATTGCCTTGAGACTCAACCCCAATTTTTGAATTTCCACAGGCGAAAGCACCCCTCTTTTCACCCTCCTGTAAGATTCCTTTTCCAAAAGTTTTCTTATCAGTTCAACCAAAGTTAAAACTAATTTAGCTAAGCCCTGCTCTGCCTTTTTGGGATTCCCCAAGTCAATAAGTTTAGGAATATTTTCTTCGGCTCTTTTGATCTCCCTTTGTAATCTTTCTATGTACTGTATGTCTTCAGGGGTAAACCCCGCACCGAGTTTGCTCTGGTGCGGGGTAAATTCCTTATCTGGATTACTGAAATTCTTACCAGATAGCTCTTCTGCCTTAGAAATAGAGGTAAGAATAAGCCTTAACCCTAAAAAGACAAGGTCTACATCCGCTACCCTTATTACTAAATCTCCATTGATGACCGCACCTTTCTCCAAAACCTTATCCAGAGCATCTACCAAGGTTACATTATTGTTTTTATTGACTGTATGACTCAATAAATTAGCCATATTTTTTAATAAGTGGTGAAATTATAAGCTGGCCAGGGACCACTGTACTCAAGATAAAATCCATTCGCTTGAATCTCTTGATTCAATCTTTGAGCCTCTTTATTAAAATCTTTAATTTTCTCTTCCTGGATTAAATAGGCGACGTTTAAAACCATCGGTTCCTGTCTTCCTGTTAACTCTTTTCCCAAAATTTTATTCTTAACTGAGGCTATCGCTTGTTTTTTTAAATCCTCAAAAAGACCTTCTATGATATTATTTAATTCTTTATATATTTCTTCAGAAATAACCTCTTTCAACTCCTCTTCCATAAAAAAAGCCATCCCTTCAGGTAAATCTGCAATTTCCCTCTCCCTTTCTTTTATTGTCTCATTTTTCTCTTTTATTACCTGCTCAAATTTTCTTCTTTCCTTTAGATATACCTTTACAGTCCACTCCTGCTTTCCTCGAATTCTTTCTAAAACCTCTCTTATCCTGAGATAGTCTTTTTCTAATACCTCTTCTAATCTTGTTCTATCCTTAAAAATGGTGCCGAATTTCATGGGGATCAGGTCTAAGAGGATATGGTCCCTTCCCATCGCTTCCTGAACCACTCTTGCGTGGGCAACAGCCTTCTCCTTAATCCAGTTAAGGTCTTCCTGCGCTTTTCTTTGAATCTCTTCACTGGCAAATGCTTCCAGTGCCACTTCGCTAACGATTGCCTCTAAATCGCGAAAGGGAAGAACAAAGACTTCTCCGTTTCCATCAATACCTTTTATTGATGCCGCCAAATAGCCCGGAGCACTTTCTCTGAGGCAGTAAAGGTATAATCCTCCCATCTTTGTTATCTCTTTTCCTCGCCTTTACGTTCGAAGGACTGAACTTCCAAGTGATCATCCAGCCTCACGGTGTAGACATTTCGGTCCATGACCCTGGTGGGAAGACCGAGGGCTTTGATAAATGAACTCTCTTCGTAAGCCTCAGCTTCGGCCTCCCAACCGTCGTCAACCCTTGCGGCTTTAATGACCCTTACATCTTCTATAGTGAGGGTCTTTTTTAAAAATTCGCTTGAAATCTTTCTGGCATCCTCTATATTAGCCATCTTTAAACACCTCCTCTTTTTCGCCTTCGTCAACACCCCTCGCGGCATCCAAACGTTCTAAAAGCTCTCTTTCCTGTTGACTGTATTCCTCTTCACTGATCTCGTCTAATTCGAAACGGAGCCTCAAAGCCATCAGTTTTTCCCGGAGATACGTTTCGTCTGACAATTCCTGTTCGACCATCTCGTGAATTTTCTTAAAGATACCCAAAAATCCTTTCACAGGTAGCATTAATAGGTCATCGATCAGAAGCATTAATAGTCCTCTGTATTTATTTCTATATTAACAAAATTAAAAGGCGGCACCGTCCCTACGTATTTGAAGTTGATCTTATCGCCGTGCTTGCTAACCATTTCGTTCACTTTCTGATCGAAAGGAGCTTCTTTAGTCTCTTCTACCAAGAAGGCAGCATTGACAATCATTCTTTCCCCGTAGGTATTGTTAAGCTTAAATTCTACTGCTAAAGGTGTAAGGAAACCCAATATATACTCCACGTACTTCTTCTTCTCTTGCTCTAAGGCAGCCTCAACCTGTCTGCCAATTGCCACGAGTCCAAATTCTTTAGCCTGACCTTTTATGATCCTCTCCTTTCCCATTCTGATCTCATCATAATTGGCTAATATTTCCTTGTAGACCACATCTTCCTTAAACACAGCCTTCAGTCCAAGCTCTTTTTTCCCTTCGAGGTAGTTTAATAAATCAACGAACCTACGATGCTCCTTTTCCAATATTCTCTTCACTTTCTCTTCATTTTCGGCAATGGTGGCAAATCTTACAGGCAGAACGGTATAAGACTTCATCACGGCTTCCACGGCCTGTTCGTGGGGGATGAGATTCTCTCTTGCCACAGAATATTTCTTGATCGGTGCATCGCTGACCACGGCCGCGATGTCGTCAAAACGGATCGCATAGAGTTCATCTCCTCTGCCGCCAATTCCCAAAGGGCCAAATCGCTCCTCTTTTCCTTTTGGTTCTATAATGCAGTAAATGTATTTCCCTTCCATGACCGTAGTCACTTTTCCCATTCCTCTGGATAAATGACGATGTTGACAAAATTAAAAGGTGGTAGCGGCCCTGCGTACATAAATTTTATTCTGTCTTTGTATTCTTCGCTAAGATCCTCCATGATGTTATCAAATTCCTTCTCTCTCCCTTTATCCACTAAAAAAGCAGCGTTGATAAACATCTCATCGCCTATCGTTTTATTGAGTTTATAATCAATGGCTGTTCTTCTTAACGCTTCAACAATCTTTTCCCCTTCTTCATCCTTTTTCCTTTGGAGGGCCTCTTCTACTAATTTTCCCATTTCTACTTTTGTCTCCAGAGGGAGAGCCCTCTTTTTACCGGAATGGGACCCTGCCTTTTCCCTTAATCTCTTGATCCCCTGATTCTCTTGTACGACCTCTTTGAAGATCGTATGCATATTTTTCCACAGGGCCTTTACGCCTAATTCGACTTTGTGGTCCACATCCTTTAAAAGGTTCTTGAATTCCCTGTATCTTCGATCTAAGAGATTTCTTACTTCGTCAACACTTGAGGCAATGGTGCAAAATCGGACCGGTAGGACTGTAAATTCCTTCATGACCTCTTCGATCACCATTTCATGGGCGAGCAAATTTTCCTGGCTGACCACATACTTTGTCATCGGAGAATTGCTGATGACCATGCTTAGGTCCTTGTGGCTGAGGGTGGTTACCTCGTCACCCCTTCCAACGATGCCTATGGGTCCGAAATTCCTCTCAGCCTTTGTTTCGATGATGCAGTAAATGTATTTTCCTTCTTCCATTAAATCCACCCCTTATTCTGATCTTTTAACGATAAACGCCAACTACCACCTCCCACCTAATTCCTCACTATATTCTTTTGCCTTATTAAAAACCTGTTTAATATAAACTTGATTTGACGCAATATCTCTATTCCCACTAACGTAAACGCTCAATACCTTATTCCAATCCTTTTCCTTTTTTGTTAAATCTCCGAGATAAGCCATTCCTGCCCTTATATTTAATGTTGGGATATGGCTATTTCCCGTCTCCTTTTTCAATTTAGGATCGTTCATATATTGATTCCATGTTCCTGGCATCAACTGCATCAATCCTCTCGCACCTTTCTCACTTGTAACACTATTTCGATATGAAGATTCTTGATCGATAATAGCCAGAACCATCGGTATTGGTATTTCTCGATTTCTCGATTCCTCGAAAACTACATCTGCAATTTCTAACGCATGGCCAATACTAATCGGCTTCGTCCTCAATATCTCTAATAGTTTTAATTTAGTTCTCATTTCAACAACATGGCTTCTGACTACTTCATAACTATGCTTGGCCAAATCCTTCTCTATTTTTAAAATCACTTTCCCACACATTAAAAATAGAGATAATAAAAACGTAAAACATATTCCTAACACATGAATTTTAAAAGACCTCTTTTTTATTTTTCGAATCGCTTCTTCATGTGTTTCCTTTAATATTACCGTCATGGTACTTATCCTCCCTTTGTTTTACCCCGTAAGAAAGCCCCAGCATTTATGCTGGGGATGGTAGAAATACCTGCAAAGGCAGGAGCATCAGCTCCTTATTGAGGGCGGGGTCAAAGCCCTGCCCTTTCTAACGGGGTTTAATCCACGAGGTCCATGAAGATGGCTTATATTAGTCTCCCAATAAGATTTTTCAATAAAATCAAAAGCCTTTTCCATTTCCTTATGGTTTGACTTAACAATATTCGGCCCAATAACTATGATCATTCCATCGAACGATTCAAGAATTGTGCACTTTGGTTTTCTGCTCAATAATCTGGAATGTGTCATTATTAGTCTCCACTATTCGACTTCCGGAAGCTTTTATTTCTCATTCACATTCCTTCTTTAAAGAATCATTTCTACCATTCGTTCTGACCTCCATCAAGAGGATGCGATTTTCTATTGGAAAGGAACGATACTGATTGTAATATCTCCTGAGAATGTTATAGGCTTCAGACACCCTTTCAAATTCCGAGGAAGGATTTAAAAGATATCCCATCTTATCAGGATGAATAGACTTTGCCTTTTGATAGTAGGCGCTCCTGACATCGGCCGGTGACGCATTCTCACTGAGATCCAGAAGGGCAAGGGCCTCACGAATCTCACTGGCGCCGACCCACTCCGCTTCGATGCACTTAAAACTATATAGAGGAAGAGGACCGATGACTTTGAAAGAGACCTTTCCGAGAAACGCATGGTCCAGATGCTGAACTTTGCGGTCGAACTCCTTTTCCATCTCCTTTCTCAAAAGGAAAGCTGTGTTGAGGATCATGACATCGTCCATGACATCATGGTCACAATAAGACTCAGCGCATTCTTTGAGTTGGGATATCATCTGCTCTCTGGACAAGATCTTTTTCTTGAGAAGACACTGACGGACCAACTTCCCCAACTTGATCTTTTCCAAGAAGGCATCCTCTTCCGATTTTGTTCCAATGTTTTTCTGAAGGGACTGGATCTCCGATTCTTCCTCGTAAAGAGTCTTGAGTATTTTCCCCTTATCCCACGTTGCCACCAATTCGAGTTCTACCCTTTCGCCCACCCATGGAAGAAGAGATTTAAAAAAGGAATAACCCTGAGTCAGAATCTGTTTTACTTCTTTCTCGGTGTAGGCAAAGGATCCGAATTTAAAAGGGATGATTGAGTGTGAATGCATCACGCCTTCGATAACTCTTTGATGATCCAACAGATGTCGTAGAACAAGGTCCTTGGCCAACCCCCTGTAGTCAACGAATGGAACATCGCTAACAAGCGCCGACAATTCTTTATAAGCGACCGGATAGATTGGACCACCCTGGCCCTGAGAATCCAAAGCGATATTTTCGGTTGTGCCTATCACACCATACAGATGCTTCCAGCCTTCTCCCATCATTTTTTCTTTCTCCCCGGTTTGACCACCGTGGCCAAAGCCTCTTTCACAAGAGATTTGAGATTGAAAAGGTCAAAGGGTTTGGTGAGGTAATCATACGCTCCTAACTTCATAGCCTTTCTTGCCGTTTCAAGGGTTCCATGGGCCGTGAGCATAATCACAACGATTTCTTTCTTCATCTTCTTAATTTTTTTAAGCGCCTCTATCCCATTCATCCTCGGCATTTTTATATCCAATAGAACCAGGTCAGGTTTCTCTTCTTTTACTAACTGGAGTGCCCTTTTTCCATCGAATGCAACGAACACTCGATAGTGATCCTGAGATAAACTATCAGAGAGGATTTTGCATAATTCTTTTTCATCATCTACAATGAGAATCGTTTTTTTCATTTCCTTTTACCCTTTTTTCTGCGGAAACTAATCTCATAAATACCATTTCTATAATTCGTTTGAATATCGTCCTCCTCCACTACAAAAGGTAAAAGCATCTCTTTCATATATTTCTTTGAACCGAATTTATCTTGGGAACGAATAGAAAAAATATCATTGCTTATTTCCCAACGAATATCCTCTTTTTTCACATCGGGCAGTTCTGCCATGATGACCAAGTTGTCCGTTTTCTCAAACACATTCGTTTTAGGCTCCTCAATCCTTTCTACGAATAAACTCCTCTCGATCGATTTCTGATATCGGGTAAACTTAGGTTTTGTTGAAAATGACCATACCCTTGGAGCGCTGATGCTCCCTTCACCTTTTTTGAAATATCTCTTTTTTGAGTCTCGTCCGAGCCTTTTGGAAGCCTCTCTGTTTTCTGGTATTCTTGCTTGGTATAGCGACGTAGTAATATCATGAATTCCCTTAACTTTCTTTTTCATCCGGAAACAAGCCTTCTTTGAAAGGAAGCCTATATATGACGTATTCTATTTCGATATCTTTAGGTAATTTTTCATTCACCCTGTGAGTAATTCCTATGAAAAGCAGACCCATCTCGCCTTCTCGTAAAGTTTTGTCAATTCGCTGGGCAATATATGAATCCCTCTTCTGCAGTATGCTTTTTGCTAACCGTTGATATCTCCTTTTCACTTGCTGCTTATCCAAGTCTGCGGAGGCATTTTTTAAATAGGTATATTCTTCCAGTAGTAGCTTCGGGTCCTCAGTCCCCTCCAATTTTGCACCTAACTCAATAAGTTTCATAAGGATTTGGTGGTTCCGACTCCCCATCTTCAACAATTCTTGAACTAAATCGAGCTCCTTTCCGCATACAGGCAGCCCATCTTGATACAATCGCGTATTTTGGTAATCCAAATCTAATTCAAAGACCTTTTTACGAATCCCCTGCCAGAAATCTTCTATGATTCTGTTATGTTCTTCCCATTTTTGTGTGCCAAATCTTCTGATATACTCAGTTTTCAATGTCCCATACATCGATCCCATCTCAACCCCTGTATGGATGATGGGGATGTATTTCAGTCTTCTCATCTCAGGGCCTTTCAGATTGAATTGATCTCAAGGCCGCTTCAAAATCATCACAGGTTATGGACAGTTCCATAGACCGGGCATTGACCTCATCTTTCTTCCCTTTGACAAATTTACGGATGGCATTCATTGAAGCCTTCTGGCAGAGTAATTGTATATCTGAACCCGCCATTCCATTTGTCTTCTTAGCTAATGTCTTCAAGTCCACATCTTTATGAAGGGGTTTATTCCTGGTATGAATTTTAAATATCGAAAGCCTTGTCTCTTCATCAGGTACAAGAAGTTCAAATAAAATGTCAAACCTGCCGCTTCTAAGAAGCGCCGGGTCAATTAAATCCAATCGGTTGGTAGCGGCTAAGACGACCACTCCTTTTAATTCTTCTATCCCGTCCATCTCTGTTAGAAATTGACTGATCACCCTTTCTGTTACATGAGCATCGGTGCTGCTCTCACTTCTTTTAGGAACCAGGCTGTCTATTTCGTCAAAGAATAATATTGTGGGAGAGGCCTGCTTTGCCTTTTTAAAAACTTCCCTGATACCCCTTTCGCTCTCTCCGACATACTTGGATATCAGGCTCGGCCCTTTGACTGAGATAAAATTAACTCCACTCTCATTCGCAACTGCCTTGGCTAATAAGGTCTTTCCTGTCCCAGGCGCTCCATGAAGCAATATCCCTTTGGGTGGTTGGGTATTGGCCTTTTTGAAAAGTTCAGGATATTTAAGGGGCCATTCAATTGCCTCTATCAGCTCTCTCTTCATATCCTCCAATCCTCCCACATCCTCCCATTTCACATCAGGGACCTCCACAAAAAACTCCCTTATCGCGGAGGGTTCTACCTCCGTCATCGCCTCTAAAAAATTATCCATAGTGACTTGAAGCTCCATGAGCGTTTCATAAGGGATATCCGCCAGCTCAAAATCGATCTTAGGCAGGATCTTTCTTAAAGCGGACATTGCAGCCTCTCTTGCTAATGCCTCTATGTCTGCCCCAACAAATCCATGGGTAATATCGGCTAACTTTTCAAGATTTACCCCGTTAGAAATTCCATTTCTACCGGGGCGAGCATCTTCTGACAAAGGCATTCCCCTTGTATAGATCTGAAGGATCTGAAGTCTTCCATTTCTGTCGGGTATGGGTATAGATATTTCTCTATCGAAGCGGCCGGGGCGTCTCAATGCAGGGTCTATAGTATTAGGAATATTGGTTGCAGCGATCACGATAATCTCGCCCCTTGATTCCAATCCGTCCATGAGAGCCAAAAGCTGGGCGACTACCCTCCGCTCCACCTGCTTTTCTCCGCCCATCTCCTCTCTTTTGGGAGCGATAGCATCTATCTCATCAATAAAGATGATGGCTGGGGCATGTTTTTGTGCATCTTCAAATACACTTCTCAGGCGGGCTTCACTCTCTCCGTAAAATTTTCCCATGATCTCCGGTCCGCTGATATGGGTGAAATATGCCTCTGTTTCATTGGCAACAGCACGGGCAATCAGGGTCTTTCCGCAACCAGGAGGGCCATACAAAAATACCCCTTTCGGGGCGTCAACCCCTAACCTCCTAAACACCTCCGGGTATTTGAGGGGCAACTCGATCATCTCTCTGATCCGCTGTATCTGGGTTTGGAGTCCGCCGATATCTTCATAAGAGACCCGCGCCTCTTTGGTCTCTTTTGTTCCTTTGATCTCCATTCGGATCAGGGTGGTCGGTTCGATGACGACGATGCCTTCTGGCCTTGTATCCAGTACCTTGAAATCGCAAGATCTGGCCCCAAAAAGGGCAGCCCTCACCTTGTCTCCAACCGCAAGCGGAAGGCCTTCCATTAATGAACCGATGTACTTAACATCTTTCTCCTTCTCGAATGAGCCGACCGAAGTGATCGGGGATAGAGTGATCCTGCTTGCAGGCCTTTGCGAAGTTTTTTGAATGGTTACCTTTTCATCTAACCCCACCTGGGCATTTTCTCTCAAGATTCCATCTATCTGGACGATTCCCTTTCCTCGCTCTTCCAAAAAGAGAGGCATGGCTTTAGCAGGGGTTTTTCTCTTTCCTTCAATCAATACAATTTCACCTACTTCTATCCCCATGCTTTCCATATTTTTAGGATCTATCCTCGCAATAGCTCTGCCAACATCTTTTGGCAAGGCTTCTTTTACTTTTAATGTCAGGGTTGTGTTGTCTTTTTTCATTGAAAATGTCTTTAGGCTTAGATTCTTACATGTTTAAATCTAAGAATTTTCTTCTAACCCTTTAGGTTTGATCGGGCTTTGCTTCCGTTCTTAACCTCAACCTCAACCTTAACCTTGTGTTTTTAGGCTTTAGCCGCACCCTTGTCCATAACTCATGCCGCAAAGACCATACTCCCGATATTTTTCAAGGCATCTATCCCTTTTATCTCATGGGGCTGGAGGAGAACAATCGTTATTTTTAAATCGCTAAATTTTTCTCTTATCTGTCCTATATATTCATCCTGCTCTTCTCTCCTTCCCTGACAAAAAGGGCAGTCAGCCTGCTCCGGGATAACATGATTGATGACCATCTGTTTTACCTTCATCCCATATTGATCCAAACTTTTTATCATCCTTTCCGTCTCCTTAATCGCCATATCTTCTGGTATGGTCACCATAATGAATTCACACCTGCTTTGACCCCTGAGAAGACCTTCAATCTTTTTAACTGTCTTTTTCATACTCATAAGGAAATCATCAGCGCTATCAGGCTTATATTTCCCGGCAAAGCTTGTGACCATATATCTGTATTTCCATCTCATCTTTGCCATCACCTTTATCCAGTCATCTAAAAGCTCCGGGAAGGTCAAAAGCCTTAGGGCATGGCCTGTGGGCGCTGTATCAACTATGTATTTATCAAACTTCCCCTCTTCAATGAAGTCCACAATCGTCTTAAATCCCATTACCTCGTCTATCCCCGGAATAGGCAGAGCAAGTACGGAATCTATATCCTCCCCGTCTAAATAAGTACTCGTATCAAGAAGTCTTCTTAACTCATCCTCATATTCTATTTTGAACCTTGATAATGCCTTTTCTGCGCTTATCTCTATAGCGCTTAATTTATCTACACCTTCTATCTGCTTTACCCCGTCTCCTATCGCCTTCCCCAGACTGTCTGAAAGAGAATGGGCTGGGTCAGCAGAGATAAGGAGTGCATTTTTATTGTTATTTGCTAAATACAGTCCAGCGCTTGAGGCACAGGTAGTCTTTCCCACACCTCCTTTTCCGCCGAATAAAATCAGTTTTAATGATGACTCTAAAAGTCCAGTTAATGCCATTCACCCTCTTCGGGGCAGCCTCAAAATGACCTTATTAACCTCCCCCTTTGAAAAAGGGGGATTGAGGGGGATTTCCCACGGTCTCAAATCCCCCCTCGCCCCCCTTTGCTAAAGGGGGGTATTTCGGTCGAGAATATATCGACAATTTTTTGTCGTTGTTGATGCGCTAAGCGCCTAACGGGGTTCACTTCTTGATTCTAACTTCCAACACGCCATTCTTGTAAGTATAAGAAAGGGCTTCCTTCTTGACCTGTATGGGGAGGAGAACCTCTTTGTGATATTTCCTCTCACCGCTTTGGGCTGAAATATCCAGGATATCCCCTTTCAGATCGAACTTTATATCCTCTTCATTGACTCCTGGCATCTCAGCGTAGATTCGAACCTCTTCCTTTTCGTCAAAGACATCTGTCATCGGTTCTCTCTCTTCCTCGACGGTAGGTCCTTTAGGGGTCTTCTTAATGTTACCAAAAGGTTCAACGATTGGCTTTCCACCTACTGCCGTCTTTATAGAGAAGCCGAAAACTCCCTTCATGCCTTCTTTAAGGTGACTTAGGTCAATCTCGCCTTCTTTCTTGAGTTCGCCGCCAGCCTCCTTTAAATCTTCGGCAAGGTCCACCAGCTTTTCGATCCCTTTAATTAAGCCTCCCAGGCTGAGCTTGCCTATTCCGAAGTCGATATCTAAGCCTTCTTCTCTCTTCTTTTTTTCTCCTCTCATCCCAACCTCCTAGTAATTTATGGCCATTGATTTTGGGAGTCTCATTGGTGCGCCTCTGGGGCTCTTTGTCTTCTGTTCTTCATGGGCCTCATGTTGGAACCTTTCGATATGTTTTGTGATGGAGCCGAGCTGCCGATCTGCAGCGGCCTTTCTCTTTTTTAACGCAACGATCTCCTTTTCCAATCTATCCTTTTCCCTTCTGAGTACATACAGTTCTAAATAGCTCGATCTTTGAGCCTTCGGAATGGACCTTATGCCAACCGAATGGATATCCTTTAAATTCCTTAGGCTTGATATTTGCTGTATTCCTTTCATGGAAGCCTCCCTGCGGCCTTAAAAGGTGATTCCAGTTGAGAATGTCTTTCGACCAGTTCTTTAACGATCTCTTTGATCCTTTGCTGATTTGTCTTTGCCCCCACCCTGCTCGTCTCAGAGGCCAATATATCCTGGCAAATCTGCATGAAGAGGCCGTTGGAAGTTGAAGGAGTGAGTCCCTGGACTTTAAGCGTCTTGGCAATCATAATGCTCCCCCGAATGGTGGGAGGGAACTCACATTTCCCAGATTCCCTGAGGCCCCTCACGATGTTGACGATCGTCTGGGCATGTTGCTTTGACAGCATTGACTTTGCTCGAGTGATGGCGACTTCTGTCTCATAGTCAAAGTATTCAAGATCCATGGTGACCATCCTGTCACGAAGGGCGTCTTGGCTCCTGTGCACCCCTGCATACTCCTCGGGATTCGAAGTGAAGATCGCCCTGAACTCCGGGTGAACGATGAGGTACTGTTCTTCGCCACCCCTCCCGGCTGGTAAATCCATCATCTTTTCTTGCAGGATGGAGAGAAGAATATTGTTTGCTTCCGGCCTGGAGCGTGTAAACTCGTCGTAGATCAGGGTGAAGCCAGATTTGCAGGCGACGGTCAGGCGGTTATCCACCCATCTCTTAACCATATCCTCCTCAGTTTTCAGGACCCTCGAAATGAAACGGTCCACAACCCTTCGCATCCTGTAGCCATATTCACCACCGACCAGATCGGAGGTTGTAAACTGCTCATCCCCGTGAACCAGCACCACCGGCCTGTTGATCCTGCTTGCAATATGCATCGCCAGGGTCGTTTTGCCCGTCCCGGAGGCTCCCCTCAGGTGAACCGGAAACCCGGCCTTGAGGTAGGAGAGAGCTCTGCTTGTAGTCTCTTTGATGTATTTTGTTTCGACAAAGTCAGGCAAAGGTTTCGGGTCGATTACCGTTGTCGTCTCATCAATCATTTTCTTTCCCCCCCGACGAAGATTTCAGTTTCGCCTTCTTATTTCTTGGGTTCCCGCACATCTTTTTCCAGATTCGGCTTGCTTCAGTCAGATCTTCCTTCAAATCTTTTTCTTTCATTTTGAAGTCTTCTCTTAAAGAGCGAACGTTTTTAATCAGGTTTTCTCTACCTCCCTGTAAATCCTTTCTCAGGGTTCTTCCCATTTCTTCATGCAATTTCTTAGAGTCCTCCAAGAATTTCCTCGCATGATTCCGAATTGTCTGCGCCTGCTCTTTGAGTTGTCTGATGCTATCTCTTCTATTTTCCCGACCTGTTACAATGTCTTCGCAAACAGACCTCATGCCGGCGGATGTGTTATTCATATAATGTCCTCCGCTTTTTTATAAGTTCCCCTGCCTTGGCAGGTAGGAGTGCGGCCTTATTCTGTTTCAAAATCCTTTAATTGAGGATTTAAAAAGGTCCAAGAGCCCTTTTAAAGGTTAGTTCTGTTTCTTCTTCCTTTTGCCTTTCGATCCTCCTATCTTCTCAACGGCCTCCTGGCCTACAGAGATCCTTCCGCCGTTTCTCCTCGCCTTGGCCAGTGTAACCGTCATCCCTTTCCAGCTACCGGAAGCCCTGTGGACATCGTTTCTGCACCGATCCATCTCTTTTCTGCAGGCAGTCAGGAACCTCTTCACTTCATTTGTGATTCCACCTACGAACTTGGAGAGGTCCTTTTTCTGTTGCTCGGTCATCCCCGCATGGTCTTCACGAAATTCCTTCAGTTTATTCTCGATATAGGTTTCAATCTCTTTCACTTCTTTGGCGAGCCTGTTTTTGAGCTCCTTTGACATCCTGCCCCGGCCCTTCTGGAAATCATTCAACATTGAGCCCACATCACCGGTCAGATTCTTAACGAAATCCGCCAAACTTTTTGTTTGCTCATCCCCCATCTCTTCGTGGCTCTCTTTGAATCCTTGGAGCATCTCCTCGACCGTCTTTGATAAACCTTTTGTGAAATCAGCCAGGTCTCCCCTCTGTTCCCTTGCCATTTTCCTCCTTTCCGAGGTAAATCTTTCCAATGTCTTATGAGTGTCGGCGGTCCGTTGACCCAGCGCTTTCACTCTCGAGTTATAAGAAGCTACGATGCCATCCACAGTCCCTCTCATGCTATTAGCTAATTCCATTTTTACTCCCTCCTTTTCTTTTTAGGATGCAAAGCTGAAGCCTTGCCCTACTTGTCAAATTAATTACGCGTTTGTATTAATTTGCATCGTCCGCCAATTTTGGGCCTTCTGTCTTACTATCTCTTGGTTTTCATACTTCACTCTAAAATTCTCAAAACAAGGATCACAAATCCCGTGAGTTGGTCTCCTGTCATGGAGAGGCTCTTTCTCCCCAAAAACCGTATCACAAAACATGCAAACCCTTATCACTTAATTTCTCCCCTTTTTTCGCTCACCAAGTAGTTGACGAACTTCTAATTTTCTCTCCTCTTGACGAGCTAACCTTTCTTCATGATGACCCTTAAATTCCTTAAGCATTTTTTTAAAATCCCTTATCCGAAGATCCCTTCCTTTTGCTAAAAGTTCTTTGAGTTTCGATGCCAGCACTTTTTGTTCTTTTTTAAACTCTTTTAGCTTGGAGATGACTTCATCTTTCCTTTCCGTCTGTTTCGCCAGGATTTCCTTAATCATCTGTTGGAACTCTTTGACCCTTTGAGCTTCACCTTCGCTCAGAGAATTTCCGAACTTGCCTAAATTCCCCTTTAAATCCCGTGCCATTACTCTCTGTTCATTGAGGTAAGTATTTAACAAGTTCCTTACCTCCTTTTCCCTCTCATTTTGACCTGAGATAATACCTTCCATCATATAGTCGAAATCTTTCCTCCGGAGGGATTTGTTCTTGGCAAACTTCTCCCGTAATTCGGCGTTCAATTTTTCTTGCTCTTGCTTTGTGTCGAGGAGAGAATCTTGAAAGCCTTGGAGGATTTGATGGGTGGTATGGAAAAGGGTTTCCATGTTCTGGACCCTGGTTTCATAAGAAGAAACGATATGATCGACGATATTCCTCATCTCTTCTGCTACGGGCATTGGTTTTTTCCTTCTTTCTTTAGAAAGGAACTTCTTGGCGGGGCATACTTTCCTCCACCTTCGGTAGGGTAAGGATGGCTCGGCAAGAATCCCTTTTTACCTTCTCCTTAGGCTGCTGTGGCGGTTAAACCAATGGCCTCAGCATACTTCAGGTAGGTCTCGACCGATGCCACCACGACTCTGGCCTCAATGGCGAGTATTTCAATACCCACTAAGGAGACTCTTACCCAGGCGTCGACCACAACGCCCTTGTCCAGGATTCGGTCAATCACCTCGACCAAACTGGAAGAACCAATCGCTTTTTCCACTGCCATATTCTTTCACCTCCTTTCTACTCTGAATTTTCCTCCCCTCACCCCTGCCTACCGGCCCCGGTCCCGACCGAGGGCGGGGCAGGCAGGCTTCCCCCTCCTCCCGCCTGCGGCAGGCATTGGAGAGAGAGATGTGAAGTGGAAGGACGTTTTAGGATTTAGCAAAAGATGTGCCATGAAGAAGGGATTATTCTTCGCTTTCTTAAACGAAGGATTTTACATATGAATATAGAAGATCAGATAAAATTGAGGATTATGGGGTTAGAGAAATGTTGTGGCCGGATTTCCATAATCTATGGAACGCTTTCCATACAATCGATTCCATATCTTATATCATACTCCTTGATCTTTGAGAGGAGGGTTTTATAATCAACTCTTAGAATCTTTGCAGCCTTACTCTTATTTCCTGAACTCATGATGAGGGCCCGTTCGATTGCCTCCTTTTCAGCTAAATAAACCACTTTCTTTGTTACCTCCTTTAAGGACATCCCCTCCGTTATTTTTTCCTCGTGTATGATGGGTGGATTAAGAGAGGTGCCGTTGTCAAAGATCAGGTGAGAGGGTTCGATCAATTCTTCTGCCAGGAGAACAGCCCTTTTGATGACATTTTTTAACTCCCTGACATTCCCTGGCCAATGATGATTGATGAGAATTGTCAGTGAATCCTTCTGAAGACCTTTAACGTTTTTTTTAAGTTCCGTGTTTCCCTCGCTGATAAATTTTTTTGCGAGAAAGGGTATGTCTTCTATTCTTTTCCTTAATGGCGGTAATTCAATTTTGAATTCGTTCAAACGGTAGTAGATATCGGACCGTAATTTTCCTTCTGCTTCTAATTTTGCCAGGGGAATATTGGAGGCAACGATGATTCGAACATCGATGGGAAAGGGTTGCTTCCCCCCCAGCTTCTGAATCTTTCGTTCCTGGATCATTCGTAAGAGTTTATTTTGGACATGATAAGGTAGGTTTCCTATTTCGTCTAAAAAGATCGTCCCATTGTTGGCGAGTTCAAATTGCCCTTTTTTCTCTCTATCGGCTCCAGTAAAGGCTCCTTTTTCATACCCGAAAAGTTCGCTCTCGATCAATGTATCGGGAATAGCCCCACAATCCACCGCTATGAATGAGGAATTCCCCCTTGAACTTGCCCTATGGATGGCATTGGCTACGATTTCCTTTCCGGTTCCGCTTTCCCCTTCGATGAGGACAGTAAAATTGGTATCTGAAACTTTGTTAATCTGTTCGAAAATTTTTCTAATCTCTGGACTTGTACCCATGACCGATTCCAAATCAAACTCTTTCTTCAATTCATTTCTCAGTTGAAGGATCTCCTTTGTCAGGGTTTGACTTTCCAAAGCCCTTTTAATTGTGATGCGTAAGCGTTCGTTCTCAAAAGGCTTTGTAAGGTAATCGTAGGCGCCCAATTTAATCGCCTCGACAGCCGACCCAATATCTCCATAGGCAGTTAATATGATGACTTGAATTTCTTGTCTGGTCGTCTTGATTTCTTTGAGCAATCCTATTCCATCCATTTCCCCTGGAATGATGAGGTCCAATAGGATCAGGTCCGGTGGTGATGGTTTTTTTAAAAAATTCAATGCCTGCACACAATCTTCGGCCTCGTAGACAGTATAGCCGTCATCCTTTAGGAAATTTGATAGAACCCACCTCATATCCTTTTCATCATCGACGACGAGAATTCTACTCATTTTCTCTCCTAACGTCTTGTAATTTTGAATGGATGATTGGGAGGATGATGGTCATTTTCGTCCCTTTTCCTTCATGACTTTTAGGAGTAATCTTACCATGGTGTTCGCTTATAATGCGATGAACAATAGATAATCCTAATCCTGTTCCTTTTTCTTTTGTTGTAAAGTATGGATTGAAAATATTTGGCATATATTTTTTCCCAATACCCTTGCCTGTATCTTTGATGATGATTTCGACCATTTGGTCTCTGGAGTTATACTTTGTGATAATGGAGATCACTCCCCCCTTGGGCATCGCCTCTTTCGAATTTATAAAAAGGTTGAAAAAGACCTGTTTCAAGGATTCCTTGTCGCAAAGAACTTTGGGGAGATATCGATCGAAACGTCTTAAAATCCTTATCCCGTTTTTTAAAAAATCAACTTTTATTAATCTATATAATTCGATTAAAATTTGATTGATATCATTCTGTTTGAGTTCAAGGAGTTTGGGTTTGGCAAAGTCGAGAAGTTCGGAGATGATCTTATTTGCATTCTGAACGTTTCGATAAATAATTTTAAAATATTTTTTTAACCCATTTTTGCCTCCTTCCTTTTCAATGCAATATTGTGTGGCAGACCCAATAATCGCAAGGGGGTTTCTGATCTGATGTGCAAGGCTTGTAGCAAGTTGACCTATGGCATTTAATTTTTCCGATTGGATGATCTGTTCTTCAATCTTTTTTTCATTCGTTATGTCAGCGGCAAGAAATATAAAACCTGTGGAATCCCCTTTTTTATCGATTAAAGAAGAGAGAGTAATAGATAAAATTCTCTCCTCCTTCGGTCTCTGATCAACGACTTTAACTTCATAGTATTTGCTTTCTAAGAAAGTCCTTGCCATTTCTTGCCAGGGTTTTAAATCAATGGGGAGAGATTTTTGAAAAAGGTTCTTTCCCAATAAGAAATCTCTTGGAATTCCCGAAAATATTTCCTGGACTTTATTGCACATCAGAACTTGTCCTTCCTTATCAATCACCATTGCTCCTAAGGGGAGACTTTCAACCAGTTTTTCAAATAGCCATTTGGTAAAAATTTCTCTTTTTATTAGCCGGAATATCCTTTGATCACTTTCAATCACCTTGCCTTCAAGCATTTCTTTTTGTTTCTCCAGTATTATGCTTTTAAACTGGATTTCAGCAGTTAAATGTCTTTTATCAAACCCCAATGCCTGTTTTTCCAAGGCCTTTTTAACGACTTGAAATAGAAGGTCTATTTCAATAGGTTTTGTTAAATAATCATGAGCTCCAAATTTAAAAGATTGAACTGCGGCCTCAATATTCCAATAGCCGGTGATCATGATCACTTCGGTATCCGGAGAAAAACTTTTTATTTTTGAAAGCAGAGCTAATCCATCTATTCCCGGAAGGGCTATGTCAAGGATGATCACATTGAAGAATTCTGATCTCGACAAAAAAAGACCTTCTTCACTATCGCCTGAAGTGGATACCTCACAACCATTTGTTGTCAGGAAGCGCTTAAAGATTCTGCGTAGGGATGGGTCATCGTCGATAATTAAAATCTTGGGAGGCTTTTTTATTAGAGCCATTATATTAATGTGAAATGTTGATTTGATTAATTGAGTCGGAATCTTCTCCAAAAATCAATTGAATCCCGTAGAAGAGTTGAGCCTTGGTAAAAGGTTTGGTTATAAAATAATTGGCGCCCAGATCGTAACCTCTGAACATATCAGAGTCTTCATTTTTTGCTGTTAGAATAATGACCGGAATATCCTTCGTTTTGGAATTCGATCTTATCTCCTCCAATACCTGCCATCCATCCTTTTTTGGCATAATGATGTCAAGAAGAATGAAATCAAAATCCTCATTGCCCAATTGTTCCAAGGCCTCTGCTCCATCCCCGGCTTCTTTGACCTCGTAACCCCATTTGTCCAGATGGATTCTTAAAAACTTCCGGATCACCTCTTCATCATCGACGACCAATACTTTCTTTCCCATTACCATCCCCTTTGGTTGGAAATTTAATGGTAAAAGTGGTTCCTATCCCTTCTTTGCTTTCGGCATCGATCGTTCCCATATATTTAGTTATAATGCGGTATACAATATTCAAACCGAGACCCATCCCTTCACACGGATTTTTGGTGGTAAAAAAAGGATCGAAAATTTTGTTAAGATGTTTTTGAGGAATCCCTATGCCATTATCGCTCACCTTGATCTCGATCGAATCCTTTAACGATCGAGTGGAGAGGATGAGCCTTCCTTCTTTTCCATTCATCGCTTGAAATGCGTTGGTGATTAAATTGGTAAACACCTGCTGAATCTCACCCATGTTGGCTTCTATCTTTTCAACAGGTTGGAATCTCTTAATCACCTCCACTGAGGTTACCTTGATCCCCAGTCGAACCATCTCCAAGGAATCCTCAAGAACCTTATGGATATCCACGAGGCTTTGCTCTTCTTTCTTTGTGATTCGAGAATAGGATCTTAACCCTCCAACGATTTCACTGATCCTTTGGGCACAATTGAGGATATCCATTAAATAGCTTTTGTTCTTCGAAGCATCTTCCTCCTCCAAAGCAACTTCTGTTATTCCAATAATTCCGGTAAGAGGGGTTTTAATTTCATGAATTAAATAGGAGATGGTATTGAGACTCATTTCACTTACCTTATCTTCTTTTAAGCGCCTGAAGATAACTTAATATAAGGTTTGCTATCTCAAACCTATTTTGTTTGTGTTTAAATTCACCTACAGTTTTGGATCATTTATCTCCCTTTCATTACCGAAAAATGTTTATGTTATTCACAGATTCGGAATTTTTTCCAAACATCAATTGAATCCCGTAGAGGAGTTGAGCCTTGGTATTGGTAAAGGGTTTGGTCATATAATAATTGGCGCCCAAAGTGTATCCTTTAAACATGTCGTTGTCTTCATCTTTTGCTGTCAGAACAATGACCGGAATATTCTTCGTTTTTGGATTCGATCTCATCTCCTCCAATACCTGCCATCCATTCTTTTGGGGCATGAGAATGTCGAGAAGAAGGAAATCGAAATCTTCGTTGCCCAATTGTTCCAAGGCCCCTACTCCATCGACGGCTTCTTTTACCTCATAACCCCAATTGATAAGGTGGATTCTTAAAAACTTTCGAATCACCTCTTCATCATCCACCACCAATACTTTTTTAGACATCATCCTTTCCTCTCGATTTGAGAAAAAGCAAAAATCATACCAAATAGTGACAATTCATGTTAATGGTGGTTAAATGTGGTTAAATAATTTCTGTTCTTATATCAAAAGATCGACTAATTTGGAAATGCCCCTCATCACCTAACTATTAAGAAATTTTGAATTTTTTAAAATTTCAATACGTCGCTTTACTCTTTTCAATTTTTCAAATTGTATTAATATTTTAAAGGATTATTCTTATCCTTATAGATTACCCAGAAGTATCCCGATTTGTTCATATTTGTCTTATATTGTCCACAAATGTCATAAAAATGGATGCGATCTGAGGTATGCATGCATTCTGAACCCGCTTTCGGGTGGCCTTAAAAAATAGATCACTTCGCTATTACCTATGATAGTCTCGTAAAAAGTCAATTGCCGGATATCATTCATGCTTCGACAATGCCTGTCCTGAGCAAACCGTTCGTCCCTTCGAGGACCTCAGGGCGAACGGTGGGACGAAGGGCTCAGCACGAACGTAATATCAATAGGTTACACCGTTCACCCTGAGCCTGTCGAAGGGAGATGGCGACTTTTTACAAGACTATTATTTTTTGAGATAGTTTTCATTCCTCGAACTCAATTCAACACCTCCTTTTCATGTTTTTCCGAGATCTGATTGAATAGTTACAAAATTGAAATTTACTCCGTTAGAAACCCCCGGAATTTATTGCAGGGATGATAAAAAAATAAAATTCATCTCAGAAAGGGTGGGGGTTAAAGCCCCATCCTTTCTAACGGGGTTTACTTGCCTTTTTCCTGGCATATTTTTTGCTTATTCTCTTTATATTGTGCTAAAATTAAATAAAAAGGACATTATCTTATGCCTTTAAAAAAGAATACTGTTTTAACAACCAAGGGAGCTATCAAGTACCTAAAAATATCCAAACCCACATTTTTGAAATATTGCCGTGAAGGAAGAATAAAAGCAATCAAAGCAGGTAAGGGGTGGAAGGTTCTCCAATCGGAATTAGATCGGTTCTTAAGGGGAGAGGTGAGTTGATGATTTGGTCACATGGTGAAGCGTATGTCTGAACCAATCGTTGTCCTGGTCACCTGTGGGTCTGAAGAAGAAGCGGCAAAAATTTCAAATGGACTCGTGGAGGAGCGATTGGCCGCCTGTGTCAATGTCATCTCTCCGATTCGTTCCATTTATCGCTGGGAGGAAAAGATATGGGATGAAAAGGAGTGGCTCCTGATCATTAAAACTCAGAGAAAAAGATTTCAAGAAATTGAAACAAGGGTGAAGTCCCTCCATTCCTACTCCGTCCCTGAAATCATCAGCCTTCCCATTATGGAGGGCTCTTCTTCCTACCTCGAATGGCTGGCGGAGATGACCGAAAAATAGAATCACCGAATTTCAAACACCAATAACCAAATAATTATTCAAATTCCAATAACCCAAATTTTATGAAATCTCATTTTGGTTATTGGGAAATTGGAATTACATGGAAAATAACCCTCCCCTCCCTCGGCGGGAGGGGATAGAGGGGAGGGGGAAATAAATTTCCCTTTCTTTCACCCCCACCCCTACCCTCCCCCGTCA
>JAGXSW010000004.1 GCA_018333715.1 Syntrophaceae bacterium
GTCAACTGGATGATCTCTCTGAGCTGGTCCAGAGTCGTGATCCGATGCCGGAGTTGCCATCTCCAGTCATTCCATTCTCTGTCCGTAACCTCCTTCCAGAAGGGAGGAATGGTTTCTTTTGTCTCAACGATGATCCTCTCTTCTTCTGAGTTTCGAAACAATCCAAGCTGTAAAGGTCTCTCGATTCTTCTTAGCGGGACAGATAAATTAGAGTCTGAAGCAACCTCCATTTTCACTCCTTCCCGCATCCCTGCCAATGGGATTCAACCCCTTCGCAAATAAAAAAGGAGATATCGCCATCGACACCTCCTCCTGCAACACAAAGGAATCGCCCTCTGTCCTCGAAAGCAGGCATGCACCTTTTCTTTTGTTTTCGTTGACGGCGAATGATCTCTGCCTCTCCTTCCTTCGTTCACTCCGTTAGAAATTTGAGTTGTTGCAATTTGAAACGGAGCTGAGCATTATTTTTAACAGGGTAAACTTCTGTTGGCGTCCTCTCTTGTGGAAGAGGACGCCAACACTTGAAAACCCTTTCCGCTGTCCCTGATCCGACGGACATACCCTTCTTACTTCTTGGGCGCTGCCGCAGGTGTTTCTGCGGGTTTCTCTGCCGGTTTCTCTGCCGGAGGCGCCTCAGCGGGTTTGGCCTCAGCAGGTTTCGGTTCTTCTTTGACCGCCGGTTGTTCCGGAGCCTTGGCTTTACATCCGATTCCCACGGCGACAATATTGACGACCAGAACCAGAGCAAAAAAAAGCAAAATCCACTTCTTCATCTGTCTTCACCTCCTTTCTGATTGAATCGGGAACCCTCCCCTCTTTTTAACCGACGAAGAAAACTTCACTCCATCGGGGAAAGACATCTCCCGGATCGCCTTCCTCAACAGTTTTGGCTCAACAGGCTTCCTGAGGATGCGGTGGATGCCGGTCTGTTTGAGACGCTGGATGAGATCATCGGTGATTTGCGGGCTCATCAATATGAAACGATCATTCCATCTTTTTAAAAGAGGAAGCCATCTTTCAATGCCTTCCATTTCCAGGTCGGCCAGGATCATTCCCCCTTTGACATCCTTCTTTCTCTCTTCCAGTCCGGAAATATCTTCAATCTCTTCAACCTGAAACCCATACTTCTTCAATATCTTATTGAGGCTGAGTCGAACAAATTCATCCTTATCAAGAATAAAGGCCCATCTCACCTTTTCTTTCATAAACTATATTGTTAATCAATTTTCGTGCCAAATTCTGGCAGGCTACTGAAAACCATGATTCCTAAAAGTTCAATGATAACTTTGCACATTTATGTCATTCCTGCGCAGGCAGGAACCCATAACTTATTGATTTTACTGGATTCCCGCTTTCGCGGGAATGACATCAGTAAAAGACAGAAAAGTATTTAAAATTTTATGTTCTTTACTGATTTTCTATGGGTTATAGATCTCTAAAGAATTTAATGAAAAAATGTCACGCCGCTTTTAATAAAATATGACAAATTGCCCTTGTTTTATCGTTAACTCATAAACACTGCGACTATTTGCCATCCTCCACCAATTCCAACTATTTCGAAGGATCCCCTTGTATTTCTTCCATTTTTCGATGTATTGTCCTCACATTGATTCCTAACAATTTTGCCGCCTTCTGTTTGTTCCCTTTTGTCGCTTTCAGGGTCTGGAGCAACATCTCTCTCTCAATATCTTCAAGGGACGTTCCGATCTTAAAGGGAATCACCCCCTGTTCGTCTTTAAAATCTCTAATCTCCGGGGGGAGATGCTGGATGTCCAATACCTCCGGAGTATTGATGACCAGGGCGGACTCGATGGTATTCTCCAACTCCCTCACATTTCCACTCCAACTATAGTCCATAAGGAGGTTCATCGACCTCTGCGAGACACCCTTCACCTTCATCTTATATTTTTTATTGAATTTCTCAGTCAAAAATTGTATTAAGAATGGAATATCCTCTTTTCGCTCTCTCAAGGGCGGCAGCTTGATATTGACCACATTGAGACGATAATAAAGGTCTTCCCTGAAGGCCGAGTTTCTGACCGCCTCCTGCAAATCCCGGTTGCTTGCCGCAATAATCCGGATATTGACTTTGAGGGTCTTATTTCCTCCCACTCTCTCAAATTCGCCCTCCTGGAGGACTCTCAAAAGTTTAATCTGTGTGGAGAGGGGAATATCCTCCACTTCATCCAAAAAGAGGGTCCCCTGGTGGGCCATCTCAAATCGCCCCTTCCGGGAGGCAATCGCTCCGGTAAACGCCCCTCTCTCATGGCCGAAGAGCTCGCTCTCGATGATCCCTTCGCTTAAGGAAGCGCAGCTCACCTTGATGAAGGGCATCGCCGCACGGGGACTGTTGTAATGGATGGCGTTGGCGATCAATTCCTTCCCTGTGCCGCTCTCGCCGATGATGAGAACCGAACTATCATAAAGAGCGATATGACGGATGAGTTCGAAGATCTTCACCATCTTCTCGCTTCTTCCGATAATATTTCTGAAATGGAATTTATCCTCTAATTGGGAACGCAGATCCCGGTTCTGGAGGATCAGGGTCTGCTTCTCCAGAGCCCTCTCCGCCAGCAGGGAGATGACCCTCGGATTGATCGGCTTTTCAATGAAATCAAAGGCCCCCAATTTCATCGCCTGGACTGCCTTTTCAATTGTTCCCTGGGCGGAGATGACGATCACCTCTGTCTCCGGCCTCAAGCCTTTCACGGACTCCAGGAGTTCGAGGCCGCCCATCTTCGGCATAACCACATCCGTGATCATCAGATCGACCGCTTCTTGTCGAAAAAGATGGAGGCCTTCCTTCCCGTTGGATGCGAGAAGAGTCGAGTAGCCCTTCTTCTTGAAGAGGAGGCGGAGGCTTTCCCCCACATGGGGATCATCCTCCACGATGAGAATCACTTTTTTATCCATATTCTCTGTTCAAACTTAAAGGAATGATGGAATAGTGGAATAATGGAATAATGGTTTTTCAACAGAATCTTTTCTTTTTTGTCCATGATTCCATTTTTCCAACCCTCCATTATTCCATTCTGTTCAGTTCATCTTCGGGCTAAGCGGTATCCGTATCCTAAAGGTGGTCCCCTTATTCACCTCGCTCCTCACGGTAATATCTCCGTGATGGTCCGAGATGATCTTCTTGGCGATCGAAAGCCCCAGACCGGAACCCATGGGTTTGGTGCTGAACATAAAATCGAAAATCTTGGGGAGATGCTCTTTGGAGATCCCTTCCCCGTTATCCTGTATGATGATGAAGACATTCTTCTTCGATGCCCGCGTGAAGATATGGATCTCCCCTCTTTCCGAGACGGCCTGAACGCTGTTGATGAGGAGATTCGAGATCCCCAGGTTGATCTGGCTCACATCGACCTTCACCAGGGACAGCTTCTTCTGAAAGTGGACCTCCATCCTGGCGTTCTTCATCTGGGCGTCCGGCCTTAACAGCCGAACGATCGAGTCCAGGACTTCATTCAACTGGACCCACTCAAATTTTAAGGGAGGAAGACGGTTAAAGTCCAGAAATTCTTTGAGATTATTTTCCAGCCGGAGGGTTTCGTAACTGATAAAATTGAGAAGGGATTGGATCTCTTCCTTCTGGGCAAGGTGGATCTCTTGCCTCAATTCATCCCTCAACAATTCTATATTGATGTTGAGGGAGCTGAGGGGGTTCCGAATCTCATGGGCCATCCATCTGGCCAGCAAGCCGATCGTAGAGAGGTCTTTGCTCTGGCTGATCTCCCGGGAGAGCAATCCCTTCTCCGTGATATCCGCAAAGGTGGCCAGACATCCGATGAACATTTCGTCTCTGTCGAAGACGGGATAAAAACCGCATCGCAGCAACCGCGCTTCCTCTTCGGAAACAGCCGGGACATGGATCGCCAGCTCGATATCGTGATGGCCCTCTCTATGTTCGTATACGGAATCGAATTGCTTCCTGATAATCTTATAAGGGATGACCCGTTCGAACCTCTTTCCCAGCGCCTGCTTCTCTTTGACCTTGAAAAACTTCACGGCAACAGGATTGAAGATCTGTATCCGGCCCCGGTCATCGGCAAAGACGATTGCCTCTTTCAAATGTTTCAGAATGATTTCAAAGAGATCTGGGGCAGCCAGGTTGATTTTCATCCATCACCCCGATATCCCATATCGCTTCAGGGCATGATGGAAAATCGTTTTAACCAATCGGCTATACTCCCAGCCCATCCGCCCCGCCATAATGGGAAGATCGCCATACACCGAAGAGAGACCGGGAAGGGGATTGACCTCCAGGAAATATGGAATTCCGTCTCCCCCGATGCGGATATCCACCCTGGACACATCCCTGCAATCCAGGGCGCGATACGCCCTCAGCGCCACCTCTTCAATATTCTTTAAGAGACGGGAGGAGATCGGAGGAGGACAATGGTAACTCACTCTTTTCTCCCATTCCCTCTTCACTTCCAGAGAATAGATCGCCTCATCAGGAGGGCTTCCCTTGATCTCGATCTGCATCACACCGAGGACAGAAGAATTCGAATTGCCTAAAATTCCAACGGTGAACTCCGGACCGCTCACAAATTCCTCCACCAGGACAGGAGGGCCGTAGGTTTCTAAAAGCCATTTCACTTTTTGGCTTAAGGATGAGGGGTCTGATATCTTTGAATCAAGCCGGACCCCCTTGCTCGATCCCTCGTAACATAACTTCACGAAAAGGGGATAGCGAAGGTCGAGACCATGGAGATCCTCCATCTTCTCCACCTTCTTAAACCCGGGAGTGGGAATCCCTTCACTCCTGACCACCTTTTTCGCCATTGCCTTATCCAGAGTGAGGGAGAGGGTGAGGGGATCGGATCCGGTATAGGGAATGTTCAAGAACTCGAGAAGGGCGGGAATATGGGCTTCTCTGTTTCGTCCTCCGATCCCTTCTGCGATGTTGAAGACGATATCGACTGGAGAGGTTCTCAACCGATCGATCAAACCAGCGCCTCCCCCCAGTTTGATCACCTCGTGACCATCGCTTTGGAGGACATCGCGGATTGCATCGATCGTCTCTTCCGAATCGAACTCCTCCAAAGAATCGACCGGCTCATCTTCTCGATGAGAAAAATCCTTCTTTAAATCGTAGGTGATTCCGACTCTCAATATTTTTTTAGCGACATTCATCCGTTAAGATTCTCTATATCTCCGTTTTGCGCCTTTGTCAACATGGATTCGCCTTTGATGTTATTTTTTTTATGAATGCATGGATTAAATCGATGTTTCGGAGGAACGTCTTTTATGTTACATTACATCCGGCATCCGTTGCGCAGAAGGAATCAGGATGGGAATCAAACGAGAAGAACTTTTCGAATCGCTGGGCAGTTTGAGAAAGGGCCTCCTCCACATCGCCGGAGCAGTCGTCCTTCTGGGGGTGATTCTCTATCCCTTCTCAAAGCAATTGCTCCGCCATCTCCACCGCGCCCTCCAGGAGGATTTGGTCGCTTACGGCATTCCCGAAGCTTTTCTCTCCCTTCTCAAGTTGACGCTCTTTGCCAGCCTCTTTCTCTCCATACCGATTATCTTCCACCATCTATGGAAAGCTTTCTCTCCCATTTTCCGTAAGCGAGGACTTAAATCCTCCCTGTTCGTTCCCCTTACCGCCGTCTTGCTCTTCTACTTCGGAGCCTTCTTCTGCTATTTCGTCACCCTTCCCTTCGGCATCCAATTCCTCATGGGGTATCAATCGGCCACGATCAAACCCATGATCTCCGTAGCGAAATATATCTCCTTCTGTGTGGGATTCATCTTCGCCTTCGGGCTTGTCTTCGAACTTCCCTTAATCCTTGCCCTGTTGAGTTACATTCGAGTGGTCAACGCCTCGCTTTTAACTCGCAACCGCAGGTATGCTATTCTAATCATGGCCATCCTATCCGCCGTGCTCACCCCCACTCCCGATATCTTCAACATGGCGTTGATGGGAGGTCCGCTCTATGTTCTTTTTGAGATCGGCGTCCTTCTGGTGAAAATCATCGAAAAGAAGAGGGCTGTCACTGAAGGATGAAAACAAATCGGATGATATGCTCCTAAATAAAAAGACACACCCAAGCTGTGTGCCTTTTTATTTCCTCCCTGTAACCGGTCGACGGGTCAATGAGATGCGAATCCTGCTTAGGACTCTCTTTCGCGCCTGCCGCTCAGAGGATGGCCATCAAGGCAAAAATAAAAAATCCTTTAAACCGCTCCATTTCTAATTCTCCTTTCTCTCAAACCATAAGACCGTTTTTTTCCTCTATCAGGTTGCTGAAAAAGTCTTTTTATTCAGGATGCTCAAAAATGCCCAGATACGAGGCGCCTGAAATCCTGAGGAGTGAGGCGTACTTGGACGTACGTCGCAACGACGAAGGATGAGGGGAACGAAGTAGATGGGCGTTTTTCAGCATCCTGCTATATCTCTAACCGGGATTGAAGACGCAAACACGGTTTCGCCCCCCTCTCTTCGCATCGTAAAGGGCCTGGTCCGCCATCTTGACCAGATCTTCTTTTGTCCTGGCGCAGTGGCTCGGAAAGTTAGAGATCCCTAAACTCACCGTCAGGTTGATATGGGCCTTTCCTACATCGAAAAGAGTCTTCTCCACTAATTGACGGATACGTTCCGAAATCATGGCAGCCTCCTCCAATCCGGCCTCCGGCAAGATGAGGATGAACTCCTCCCCGCCATAACGGGCGACCGTATCTTTCTTCCG
>JAGXSW010000005.1 GCA_018333715.1 Syntrophaceae bacterium
TTGTGGAATCGAATCGGGGTCAGATCAAGGTCAAGGCTTTGCTGACGGAGGATATGGCGGAAGGGGTCGTGTCCATTCCTCACGGCTGGCCGGGAGAAGCAAACGTAAATATATTGACCGACATTCATCTAAGAGAGCCGATCATGGGCTATCCCCAGATGAAATCCCAACTCTGTTCGATTCGTAAGGCTTAAGCTGTGATAAAAGGTTACGGCTACGAAGCCCGTTTCGTTTAGCGTATAAGGGTTACGTCAAATTCAATGACCGAAAGACGTTACCGGATGACGATACGGGCATCGTCACCGTTACCGTAACCGGGAGGTTAAGACATGTATTTTAGGGTTTTCTGCAACGCAAAGGAGATTGAAGCCCCGGATATGGAAACTGCCGAGCAAATTCTTAAGGATTCGCTGAAAAAGTATATTTGGTTGCTTCCGGTCACAGAAACTCCTGAAGCGCCTCCAGCGAGAGAACCTCGAAGGCGTAACGTAAAGGAAAAGAAAGGCGGACATGGTTCAATGACCATGCGCCATTAGAAAAATATAAGTTCTCCTCCCCCTTGAGAGACTGGGTCGTAATTAGCCATTCGCCCTTCGACACACTCAGGTCGCTTCGACTCGCAACCGAGACGAACGGCTAAGTGATTGGTATTAAAGTTACCCTAGTCCGTTCGTGGTGAGGCTCTCGAACCATGAACGGAATTACGACACGGTCAACAGGGGAGAGGGTATTATTCGGTTATTTTATAAATAACCTCGGCAGTCAGACACGAGGCTGAGAAGAGGCATAAAGGGGTAAACCATGAGGTACACTGAAACAGGTTTTCAATTGGAAATTGATTTAACCCGGGGAAGCATCGATAAGGTGGAGACCGATCCAAGAGAAACGGCATTGCATCTGGGAGGCAATGGCATCGCCGCGAAGCTCTTATTCGATCGGGTTCCTCCGGGAACCGATCCGTTTTCTCCCGATAATCTGCTCATCTTCGGCAACGGTCTTCTGAACGGAACACCCGTTCCCGGCGCAAACCGCGTTGCGGTCAATACCATTGCGCCTGTGAACGGATTGATGGGACATTCATTGATGGGCGGGATGTTTGGGCCGGAACTGAAATTGGCCGGATGGGACAGAATCGTCCTCCGGGGCAAGTCACCCGACTTGGTCTACATAGCGATACACAATGACAAGGTAGAGATACGCGACGCCAGGCATCTCCGGGGAAAAGGCATGCATGACACTTCCCGGTTGATCAAGGAAGAGTTGAAGGACAACAGGGCCTGGGTGGCTACCATTGGCCCGGCCGGGGAGCACAGGTCTTATCTGGCTTCGATTGATTGCGGCAACTCGAGCGCCGCTCGAACGGTTGGACCTGTCATGGGCGATAAAAAAGTAAAGGCAATTGCAGTCCGGGGAACAAAAGACATCCATCTCGCCCACCCCGCTGAACTCTGGGAGATGTGCTCACGCCTGAGGAAGGAACTTGATGCGAACCTGAATGTCGGGGACTGGATGGCCACTGATGAAGATGACTCCTTTCATCACAACAATTTCTCCTGGGGCAATGCCCGCGTACGGAGAAAAAATTTCTGGAGCAAAGAGCTGGAAGAGAGATGGCGAAACCTGAAATACGACCACATGAGCCGCCAGACAGGTTGCTGGAACTGCCCGAAGGCATGCCACAATGTCATTAAGTGGCCGAACCGGAGAAGATTTTCCTACAAGTGTTATGGAAAAGACACCTATCATATGGCCGCCTTCCAGGAGTTGGACTTCACGTATGAGATACTCCCAATTGCTCAGGACTTAGGGCTTGATTCATACTCGACTCCTCAAACCATCGCCTTCGCCCTTGAGCTTCTAGGTGCCGGGATTTTGGCGGAAAAAGACTTTCCGGGGATGCCCTCCGGCATCAGAGAGAGGTTCTACTATCTTCTTCATAAAATAGCATTCAGAGAGGGCATCGGAGATATCTTGGCGGATGGTGTCTCAAAGGCGGCGGAGCGGATCGGCAAAGGCGCCGAGAAATACGATCACAACACGGTCAAGAAGTTCGAACAGTTACCCATCAAGCTCGGCAAGCTCAATCCGGCCTATTTCCTTATGATCGCCACCGGCGAGGATATGGCGATCACACAGATTGAAGGTTCTTTCCCACAAGACCCGATCCCTGATCCGGAGATCAGGGAAGAGTTCATCAAAAAGTGGGTTGCGGTCCCGGATAAAAAGTTCGCAGAATGGTTCCGTCAGTGGGAGAAACGGGATCAATTGCCTGACGATGCGATGGTCGCTATTGTTGACTGGAATGAATGCATGCACTACCTGGATGATTCCCTGGGGTTTTGCGGATTCGTGTCCTCATTCAGAGGCCAGTTTGGCGGCGCCACCGGATATCACGTATGGAATATGCCTCAGATCATCACCCTTGCGTCGGGGATGGAGTTTGACAAAGACCGACTCTGGAAATGCTTCCAGAGGAACCGGAACCTGGTCAGAGCCCTCAATGCGAGATTGGGCCTGAGAAGATTCATGGAGAGGCCGCCGGAAGATCACTGGGCCGTAAGGAATGAGGAGTATGAACAGCAGCTTTTGACCAAGTATTATGATTTTAAAGGTTGGACCTTTGATGGGATTCCCACCAAAGAGACCCTGGAGAATTTGAGCTTGGGTTACGTGGCGGAAGACCTCATCAAGAGAGGCATTTTGACCGGCAATGAAGCGACTGCACTCAACGATGTCAGGGCCAAGAAGGAGAAGAATTAAAGGAAGGGGCGTTACCGTGGACAACGAGGGGAAGAAAACAAGAATCGTCAAAGACATAAAGGTGGATACCACGAAATGCGCGGGCTGCAGGGCATGCGAGATAGCGTGTTCCGCCTTTCATGCCATACCTAAGTTTAGCTCGGTGAATACCGCACGTTCCCGGATTATGGTCGTCATGGACGAAGTGCGAGATATCTTTGTGCCGATACGGGCCGGTGACTACGCCCAGGCGGAATGTAACGGCAGAAACGTCTATGTGATTGACGGCAAGGAGTACGACGAGTGCACTTTCTGCCCGGCCTCCTGCCCGTCGAGGGACGCCTTCAAAGACCCGGATTCCGGCTTTCCCCTTAAATGCGATATGTGTGAGGACGTGCCGCCCTTAAAAAAGCCCATGTGCGTTGAGGCATGTACGTTTGGCGCTTTGACGTACGAAGAAAGGGAAGAGGTCGTGGAAACGGAACCGCAGAAGTTTGGTGAGATGGAGATCGGTTTAAAAACATTGATTAAGAAATACGGGCTGAAGAAGGTGATGGATACGATCGCCCGAGTATCAAAGGAGTAAAACCGCAGCGACAATTTATTAACAGTCTCAAAATAGTAACGACATCCATTTGTAAAATCCCTCCTGACCTCCCTTTGCTAAAGGGAGAAATTACCCCTCTTTGAAAAAGAGGGGCGAGGGGAGATTTCCCAATGTTTATGTCAATTCAATTCTGAGACTGTTAATAAAGATAGAGGAATAAAAAAGCATGGAGACTTTATCCCTCGCCCCTTTTAAAGTGGTCATCGATGGCATCAAAGAGTCAGGTGGAGATGCTTTCAAATTCTGCTATCAATGCGGAAAATGCGATACGGTGTGCCCCTGGAATCGTGTCAGAAAGTTTTTTGTTCGCCGGATGATCAATCAGGCAAAGTTCGGTGTGGTTCCTTTCGAATCTGAAGACCTTTGGCTCTGCGCCACCTGCGGCAACTGTGTTCAGCGGTGCCCCAGGGGGGTTGAAATCATCGATGTGATGAGAGCTATGCGCAGGTTGCTGGCGCCAGACGGTGTCGTTCCTGCAAGTATTCCCAACCTCAGGAGCGTTATGACGAGCATTGCCAGTGTAGGCAATCCCTGGGGGCAAGAGCCAGAGGACCGGACAAAATGGGCCAAAGACCTCGCCATTAAAGAGTTTGTCGAGGGCACGGAGGCGCTCTATTTCCCGTGTTGCTATCCGAGCTATGACCCGAGACTGAGAAAGGTATCTCAAGCCACAGCCGCATTGATCAGTAAGGCAGGGGTAGATTTTGGGATCCTGGGACCCAGAGAGATGTGCTGTGGAGAGAGCGTCCGCAAGGCAGGCAATGAGGACTTATTCAAACGCTTGGCCAGAGAAAACATCAAAACCTTTATCGATACCGGGGTGAAGAAGATCCTGCTTTCATCCCCCCATTGCTATCACACCTTTAAGAACGAGTATCCCGAATTTAAGGTGAACTTTGAGGTGGTTCATGTCACCCAGTATCTGTTCCAACTGATAAACGAGGGAAAGCTTCAACTCACGAAGAAGTACGGGAAGAAAGTGACTTATCATGACCCGTGCTACTTAGGTCGACATAACGGCATCTATGACGAGCCTCGAGAGACGTTGAAAAAGGTGCCCGGTTTGGATCTGGTTGAGATGGCGGAGGCGCGTGAAGAGGGCCTCTGCTGCGGAATGGGAGGAGGCAGGGTCTGGATGGAGACGGCAAAGGGGGAGAGATTCTCTGACCTGAGGCTGCAGCAGGCGATTGGAGCGGGGGCCGAGGTGCTGGCCACTTCGTGTCCGTATTGCATCAGCCAATTTGAAGATAGCCGGTTAACCCTGAAGGATAGCGAACAGATTCAGATCAAGGACATCACGGAGATTCTCCAGGAAGTGATTTAGAGGCCTTAGATACTTACAAAATAAGATTTGAGAATTTGTCTCTAACGCTTATAAAATCGATTTTACTAAAAAAATCCCCTCCCCTGGCGGCTGACCTTTACCCACACTTGACACAGGGGGTATGATAATAGGTTTTTACGATGTCATGTAACCCGATTGTAAAAATCAATTAGTTTTCAACTTGTTACTATCCCCTCCCTCGACGGGAGGGGATTAAGGGGAGGGTGAAAGACAGCCATTTTGTCCACCCCCACCCTCACCCTCCCCCATCGAAGGGGGGAGGGGATATACTGGGTAAATTTCAAATATTTTTGGTTAGATATCTGATAAGGATGGTGAGAAGTGGAAACAGAGCTGATTGAACAACTCCATAAGAATCTCGCAGACAGTATTCAGAAACATTCCACAGGCAGTCATGTTGGCGATGTGATGGTGGTTGGCGGAGGGGTCAGCGGCGTTCAAGCCTCTCTTGACCTTGCCGCCTCGGGTTTTAAGGTTTATCTGGTCGATAAGGCGCCTGCCATTGGCGGCAAGATGGCCCAGTTAGACAAGACCTTTCCCACCAACGACTGCTCCATCTGAATACTTGCGCCCAAACTGGTCGAGGTCGGCCGGCATCCCAACATAGAGGTCCTCACCTATACTGAAGTGGACAGGGTGGAAGGAGAAGCAGGTGAATTCAACGTCACCCTGACCAAGAAGCCAAGATACATCGAAGAGGAAAAATGTACGGGTTGCGGCGCCTGTGTGGAGTACTGCCCAATCAAAGTCCAGGATGAGTATAATCAAAACCTCTCTTTGAATAAGGCCATTCACGTCTATTTCTCCCAGGCCGTTCCGCTCATCACCTACATCGACCCTGAGAAGTGTTCTTTTCTCAAAAATGAGAAATGCGCCATCTGTACTGGGATTTGCAAGAATAACGCCATTGATTTTTATCAGAAGCCCGAGAAGATGGAAGTGGAGGTGGGGGCAATCGTGCTGGCCCCGGGTTATGAGATATTCGATCCAAGGCTTCAGGGTGATTATGGGTATGGAACGATGCAGAACGTGGTCACCAGTCTTGATTATGAACGAATATTATGCTCCACCGGGCCCTATGAAGGCGATATCAGGCGGCCTTCGGACGGGAAACATCCACACAGAATAGCGTGGATACAGTGCGTCGGTTCGAGACAGGTTAATCCCTCGGGAGGCAACAGCTACTGTTCAGCCGTATGCTGCGCCTATACCCAGAAACAGGTGATCGTGACCAAAGACCATGACGCTCAGGCCGAGTGCGCCATATTCCATAACGATGTTCGCTCTTTTGGGAAAGATTTCGAACGATTCTATCAGAGGGCGGAAAAACTTCCCGGGATTCGTTTCATAAGAAGTTATGTCTCGATCGGGAAAGAGATGCCCGAAACGAAGAATGTAACGATACGCTACTCCACCGATGAGGACGGAGTCAAAGAAGAGGAGTTCGACCTCGTCGTATTATCTGTTGGATTGAACCCTCCTGCGGATGTGAAGGAACTGGCTAAGAAGTTCGACATTGAACTCACTCCACAGGGATTCTGTAAAACCAACCCTGTCAATCCCATTGAGACCTCTCGCCCGGGAATTTTCGTAAGCGGGGCGTTTCAAGGCCCTATCGACATTCCGGAGTCGATCGTTACTGCCAGCGGGGCTGATGCCCTTTCGGCTCAACTGCTTTCCTATCGCCGGGGGGAGCTGTCAACGGAAAGGGAATATCCGGAGGAAAGGGATGTCGCGGGAGAGAAGCCAAGGGTCGGGGTTTTCGTCTGCCATTGCGGAGCGAATATCGGAAGGGTGGTGAACGTCCCTTCCGTAGCCGAATATGCTTTGAGCTTGAAGAATGTGGTCTATGCGGAGGAAGCCCTCTTTGCGTGCGCCACCGACACTGCAAAAAAAATAGCTGACACGATCCGGGAAAAAGGGCTGAATCGTGTGGTCGTTGCCGCCTGCACTCCCAGGACACATGAGCCCCTGTTCCGGGACACGCTTCGTGAAGGGGGAATCAATCCATACTACTTTGAAATGGCCAATATCAGAGAGCACTGCTCCTGGGTCCACGCTCGAGAAAAAGAGATGGCCACCCGGAAGGCAAAGGATATCGTCAGGATGGCAGTGGCCCGGGCGGCCCGTCTCGAGCCGTTGAAGGAGTTTCAACTGCCGGTCGACAAGAGGGCGCTGGTGGCCGGCGGAGGCGTGGCCGGGATGACGAGCGCTCTGAGTCTGGCCAACCAGGGATTCGAGGTGTACCTGGTGGAAAGGGATTCGGAATTGGGAGGAGCGGCCCGGAGGCTTCATTCCACGCTTGAAGGGCTCGATGTTCAGGCATACGTCAATGATCTCATAAACACGGTCTACCGGCACCCCTTGCTTCATGTCATCACCGATGCGACCATCACAACCGTTTCCGGTTATGTGGGCAACTTCACCACCACCCTGAAGGCCGGGTGGATGGTCAAGGAGATACGTCACGGCATTGCCATCATCGCGACCGGCGCTGAGGAATACAAGCCCACCGAATATCTTTATGAGAAAGAGGACCGAGTATTGACCCAGCTGGAGTTGGGAGAGCGGATCGCCAGAGGAGAAGAAGGGGTGATCAACTCCCGGTGTCTGGTGATGATCCAGTGCGTAGGCTGTAGAAATGAAGAAAGAAATTACTGCAGTCGGGTATGCTGCGGCCATTCGATCAAGAACGCATTGAAGATGAAAGAGATCAACCCCGAGATGGATATCTACATTCTTTATCGGGATATGAGAACGTATGGCTTTGCAGAGGATTATTACCGGGAAGCGGCAAACAGGAACGTGAAGTTTATCCGCTATGAGCCGGAGAGCAAGCCCCAGGTGGAAGCGGTCGAGGAGGATGGGCATCGTATTCTGAGAGTGACCGTGGCCGATCCTGTTCTCGGGCAGAAGCTCGAAATAGATGCGGACCTGATTGCTCTGGCCGCCGCCGTTGTCCCTTCGGCGACGAACGCTGAACTCTCCCGATTGTTCAAGGTTTCCTTGAGCCCGGATGGTTTCTTCCAGGAAGCCCATGTGAAACTGAGGCCGGTTGACTTTGCCGCTGAGGGCGTCTTCCTGTGCGGGATGGCTCACTATCCCAAGCATCTATCTGAAACGATCAGCCAGGCTTATGGGGCAGCCGGACGGGCGGCGACGATTCTTTCAAAGGATTCTGTCACAGCCTCCGGCGCGGTTTGCGAGGTGAAAGAGAGCGACTGTGTATCCTGCGGGGTTTGTATTTCCGTGTGCAGATGTGGCGCGATAGCGTTTCGTGACACACCGCAAGGGAAGAAGGCCTTCGTCAATCCTGTTCTTTGTGAAGGAGATGGCCTCTGTACCGCAAAGTGTCCCACAGGGGCTATCCAGTTGAAGCACTTTACCGATGAGGAGCTGGTTGCGCAGATTGACGCAGCGATTGGAGATGCGTAGAAACCCCACCCCCACCCTTTCCCTCCCCCTGAAGGGGAGGGAAATCGTTACGCGCTTCGCGTGATTCCTCCCCCTTCAAGGGGGAGGTCAGGAGGGGGATGGGAATTTGATTAGAAGGTGAGAGCAAATGAGTACAGGACATGGATTTAACCCCAGAATATTAAGTTTCATATGCCACTGGTGAGGATACGGCGCTGCTGACCTGGCTGGAGTTTCCAGACTTCAATATGCGCCTGAGAGCAGGATTGTCCGTGTCATGTGCACCGGCAGAATAGACCCGGCATTTATCATCCGAGCTTTTTCAAACGGAATAGACGGGGTGTTTATCGGCGGGTGTTGGCCTGGCGAATGTCATTATCCTATGGAAGGGAACTACTATGCATTGAGCATCGCGCTTCTGACCAGAAAAATACTGGAGCACATCGGAGTCAACCCCGAACGGTTAAGGATCGAATGGGTCTCTGCGGCGGAAGGAGTCCGTTTTGCCTCTGTTGTGACTGAATTTACCAGACAGGTGAAGGAGCTGGGGCCTCTCGGCAAAGGCGAAGGAATAGATAGAGAAAGATTAAACCTCAAACTGAAAGCGATTCAGAATTTAATCCCGTACATTAAGATGGTGGAAAGGGAGAGGCTGGGAGCGCCTGTTCACACGGAAGAAGCCATCAAGGAATTCTTCGCCAGCGTTGAGGCCGATCGGTTATTCCGCGAATTGATCCTTGATCCATTGGTCAAAAGCGAGATCATGGCGCTTCTGCGAGAACAGCCCCTTTCCGTCAGGGAAATCTCTGAGAGATTAAGATTAAGCGCGTCTGAAGCATCCAGACACCTTCATCTTTCCGCCAGGCAAGGCTTGGTCCGGTTCGATGAAAGCCAGAAGCGCTTTGCTCCCGCCTGAGGTTAAAGGGCAGGCTCAAGAGCATGAGGAGAGCAGCAATGAATCAGGACAGAATTGATCAGATTATTACTAAACATCAGAGTGATCCGAATTCGCTCATTCAAATATTGTTGGAGATTCAGAGGGAAAATCATTGGCTTCCCAGGGAAGCCTTAGAGCGCATCAGTAAAAAACTGCAGGTGCCTTTCAGCCGGATACGGCATATCGTCACCTTTTATAAAGCCTTCAGCCTGGTTCCCAGGGGTCGCCATGAAATTCACGTCTGTATGGGAACGGCCTGTCATGTCCGTGGCGCGCCGCGTCTGCTCGACACCGTTCAAGATCTGACCGGAATTAAATCCGGCGAAACGGACACGGAGTTAAAGTTCAGCCTGGAGACGGTCAACTGTCTCGGCTGCTGCGCTCTGGGACCGGTGATGGAAATTGACGGGAAGTATCATGGGAATATGGCGCCAGCCCAGATCGAGGGTGTGTTAAAAAATTATGATTAAGGGAAGATTATGCCAAGGATAAACTCACCTGACGAGTTAGAGAAAGTTAGAAACGAAATGGTGTCCCGGAGAGACCCCGGCAGGGCTTGTATTTCAATATGCGCCGGCACGGGTTGTCTTGCCTCCGGCGCAAGCGAGGTGATCAGCGCCTTTAAGGCAGAGATCGAAAAACAGGGCTTAGAGACGGCCGTGGATACCAAAGGAACCGGGTGCCCTGGTTTTTGCGAGCGAGGACCTGTGCTGGTGATTTATCCCGAAGAGATATGCTATCTCCAGGTTAAGCCTGAAGACGTTGCCGAGATTGTCTCTCAGACCATCAAGGAAAAGAAAGTTGTTGACCGCCTGCTCTATGTTGACCCAGCCACAGGCGAGAAGGCCATCCGTGAATCCGACATCCCTTTCTATAAATATCAAGTGCGACACATCATCGGCAATAACATTAAGATTGATCCCAAGAGCATCGATGATTATCTGGCGCTCGGGGGGTATTCAGCCTTAGCCAGAGTTCTTTTCCGGATGAGTCCCGAGCAAGCGCTGGAGGAAGTCAAGAGATCTAACCTGAGGGGAAGGGGAGGGGGCGGCTTTCCTGCGGGGAGGAAGTGGGAAGAGTCTCGCAATGCTCCTAACGACATCAAGTATGTGATCGTCAATGCCGATGAGGGCGACCCAGGGGCATTTATGGATCGAGCCATCCTTGAAGGAAACCCTCACTCCATCCTTGAGGGGTTGATGATCGGAGGCTATGCCATTGGCTCCCACGAGGGCTATATTTACGTTCGACAGGAATATCCATTAGCCGTTGAAAATGTGATCATTGCGATCCAGCAGGCTGAGGCATATGGTTTACTCGGGAAAAATATCCTCGGGTCAGGCTTTGATTTCATTGTTAAAATGCATCGGGGGGCAGGCGCTTTCGTCTCCGGTGAATCGAGCGCCTTGATGACGGCATTGGAAGGCAGGGTCGGGGAGCCCAGGCCGAAGTATATCCACACGGCCGCCAGGGGACTCTGGGATCGGCCCAGCGTTTTGAACAATGTTGAGACATGGGCCAATGTGCCGTTGATTATCAATAAAGGGGCTGACTGGTTTTGTCAACTTGGGGCCGAAGGGAGCAAGGGCACGAAGATTTTCTCCCTGGTGGGCAAGATCAACAATACCGGCCTGGTGGAGGTGCCCATGGGAATCACCCTGAGAGATATCATCTATCAGGTGGGCGGCGGCATTACAGGCGGAAAAAGGTTTAAAGCAGTCCAGACCGGAGGTCCCTCCGGAGGATGCATCCCCGAAGATAAGTTGGACATGAAAGTCGATTTTGATGAACTCACCAGGGCCGGCTCGATGATGGGTTCGGGCGGGATGATTGTCATGGACGAAGATACCTGTATGGTTGATATCGCCAGGTACTTCCTTGACTTCCTCAGCGATGAATCGTGCGGCAAATGCGTTCCCTGCCGCGAAGGCATCCGGCAGATGCTTAAGATTCTAACGAATATTAGCAAAGGGAATGGAAGGGAGGGCGACATCGAACTGTTGGAAGAGCTCTCGGAGACCACCCAGAACGCCTCGCTTTGCGCCTTAGGCAAAAGCGCTCCGAACCCGGTTCTAAGCACGATCCGCTACTTCAGAGAGGAGTATGAGGCGCATATCAAGGAGAAGAAGTGCCCGGCTTATTTCTGCAAGGAGATTGTCTCATACTGGATTGATCCGGAGAAGTGCCAGGCCTGTATGATATGCCTCAGGAAATGCCCGGCCGATGCGATTGAAGGCGGCAAGAAACAGATCCATGCCGTTGACCAAGAAAAATGCACGAAGTGCGGAACTTGCTTTGAAGTTTGCCCCCCTCGCTTTGGCGCGGTCAAGCGCATTTCCGGCGAACCTATTCCGCCTCCGATCCCTGAAGAATCAAGAATGGTCCTGAGAGAGTAAACCTTAACATTGTACAAAAAGGGAGGAATTACCCCTCTTTGGAAAAGAGGGGGTAGGGGAGATTTTCCAATGTTCATGTCAATTCAATTATAAGATTGTTAATATGTAACAACAGGGTAAACAAAATGAGCGGAATCCTCTTACAAATTGACGGAAGAAAAGTACAGGCAAGGGAAGGGATGACCATTCTGGAGGCGGCGCAAGAGGCAGAGATCTTTATCCCTACGCTTTGTCACCATGAAAAATTAGATGCTTATGGGGCCTGCCGAATTTGCACTGTAGAGATAGAGAATCGCGGCAGAACGAATTTCGTTGCCGCGTGCCTTTACCCCGTTGAGGAAAATTTGCTGGTCAGAACCCGGTCTGAAAACATAGATAAAATTCGAAAAATGCTCTTGGAGCTCTTGCTGGCTCATGCTCCTGGTTCCCAGGCATTGCAGCAATTGGCTAAAACATATGGCGCCAATGAAGCCCGCTTTGAGAAAGAGGCCTCCTTTTGCATCCTTTGCAGTCTATGCGTGAGATACTGCGCCGAGGTCAAGAAGAAGAATGCCATTGCATTTGTTGATCGGGGAGTCAGACGAGAGATTTATTTTATTCCGGAGATCGCCTCCAAGGAGTGCTGGAACTGCAAGGAATGTTTTCCGCTTTGCCCTACCTCCTATCTCCAGGCGGCTTAT
>JAGXSW010000006.1 GCA_018333715.1 Syntrophaceae bacterium
CCCCTTATAACTCCCCCTTCCCCCCTCTTATCTTAAGAGGGGGAAGATGGATGGGGGCGTTAGATTGGGAGGCGAGGTGGGGTTAGGGGGAAAGGAGGAGATTATGGAATGGTTGAAAGCCTTCGGCGGTTTGATCGGAAGGGTTCTTCTCGTTCTCATCTTTCTCAATTCGGGAATCGGGAAGATCGGAAACTTCGAGGGGACAGCCCAGTATATGGCAAAGTTCGGGATGCCTTTTACCTCTTTCTTCCTCTTTGGCGCCATCGTCTTTGAACTGGCGGGAAGCCTCAGCGTCATCCTGGGATATTTCACCCGGCTTGGATCGCTTCTCATCCTCATCTTTTTGATTCCAACCACACTCATCTTTCACACCAATTTCGGCGATCGCATCCAGATGATCATGTTCATGAAGAACGTGAGCATGCTTGGAGGATGCCTCCTGCTTTTCTCTGCAGGACCGGGGCGACTGAGTCTCGATTACTTTTTAAGGGGAAAGAAGACCTGACAATGAATTTCAAATCTTTTGAGGTCTGGTGGAAGGCTTTCCGGTTTCACTATGCCTCGGCCAGTTTTATGCCAGGGATTTTGGGAGGGATGATCGCCTGGACATACGATGTGCAGTTCCATCCCGGATACTTCCTCCTGGTCATGCTGGGCCTCATCCTCAATCATCTGGCTCTCAATATGACGGATGACTATTACGACTTCCGCCATCTGGTCGATGTTTTCGATTCCCATGGGAATCCTTATGCCGGCGGGAGCGGCGCCCTTTCAAAGGGTTTGATCAGTCCTGATCAGATGCGCAATGTCTTTGCGAGCTTCTATATCATTGCAATCGGGATCGGAATATTTTTAGGAATTTTGAGGGGATCTTTTGTTCTTTTCCTTTTAGCCTTTGGCTTTTTCTGCGCCTTCTTTTATACAGCTCCTCCCATTCGATTCGGCTACAGGGGTCTCGGGGAAATCGCCCAGCTCCTCTGCTTCGGCCCGGGAATCGGTCTCGGAGCTTACTATGTCCAGACGCAGAAGCTCTCAGGGGAAGCCTTCTGGGGAACGCTTCCTTTCGGGATCATGCTCTTCTCGATGATCACGATCAATGAAATTCCGGATTATCTTGAAGACAGGAAAGCCGGAAAACTGAACCTGGTCGCCCGCTTCGGGAGGGAGGCAGGAGTGAAACTATTTATTCTTAGCCTCCTTTCGGCTTATGGCGCCATCCTGATGGGCATCTTTTTAGGGAAGATTCCTTTTGTTGGATTGATCTCCCTGCTGACCTTTCCCATTGCCTTTAAGACCATTTCGATTTTAAGAGGCAATTATCAGGATCCTGTGAAGATGGCGCCCGCCAATCTGGGAATGATCTGCACCCACAATTTTACTGCAATTCTGCTTATCATCGCTTACACCATTGAGGGGTTTAAAAAGGAATCTTTAACCGCCTCTTTTCTCCCCTTAATTGTGTTAATCATTCTTTATTTTCCTGTCGCTTTATTGATCAGGAGAGCAGTTTTCTCGCCAACCCTGAAGGGTTGAGTTACAATACTTTGCAGGCAGTAACTCAGGGCTTTAGCCCTGACAGATTTAAGAAGAAATGGAGGAAGCTATATGACGAAAGAGGAGTTTTATCTTTTAGAGTTCACCGGCGCCGAATGATCCCACTGCCGTCAGGTGGAACCTCTCGTGGAGAGGTTGGAGGATGAAGCGGGGGTCAAAGTGGCAAAGTTGGAGGTCTGGCATAATGAAGCGAATGCCAAACTGATGAGAGAATACGACAAGGGCTATTGCGGCGGCGTCCCGTTTTTTTATAATAAAAAGACCGGTAAGTGGATCTGCGGCTCTGCGGATTACGAACGGCTGAAGAAGTGGGCAACCGAATAAAGAAATTCAAGATTCAAAATTAAAGATTTAAAAATAAAAATGGCAAATCGCAAATCGCAAATCGAAAATCGTAAATAAAGGTGAGTCTATGAGTCTTTTTGAGGATTACTATTCTTTAAAGGGGAAGATGTTCCAGATGCTTAAGCCTGATGGGACGCTTTATTCGGAGATGGGGGCGCCGCTCAACGATCAGGAAACGCTCCAGCTTTATCAGAGGATGGTCTTCATCCGGCTGGCTGATCAGAAAGCCTTGATGCTCCAGCGACAGGGAAGGATGGGAACCTATGCGCCTGTTTGGGGGCAGGAGGCTTGCCAGGTTGGAAGCGCCCATGCGCTTCAAAAAGGGGATTGGGTTTTTCCTGCCTTCAGGGAATTGGCCGCAAGCCTGATGATGGGGATTCCTCTAAAAACCATCTATTTATATTGGATGGGAGATGAGGAGGGAAGCCGCGCTCCCGAAGGAATCAATGTGGCGCCTGTTTCAATACCCGTTGGGACTCATCCCCTTCATGCGGTCGGAGTGGCCTGGGCAGCCAAGATCAAAGGAGATAAAACCGTGACCATCGCCTACTTCGGAGACGGCGCAACCTCAAAAGGGGATTTCCACGAGGCAATGAATTTTGCGGGTGTCTTCAAGACCCCCACCCTCTTCTTCTGCCAGAACAACCAGTTTGCCATCTCTGTTCCAAGAAAGATCCAGACCGCCTCTGAGACGATCGCCCAGAAGGCGATTGCCTATGGAGTTGATGGAATTCAGGTGGACGGAAACGATCTCTTTGCTGTCTACACGGCAACAAAGGAAGCCGTTGATAAAGCCCGCTCCGGAGGAGGGGCCACCCTTATTGAGGGAGTGACCTATCGGTTTGGGCCCCATACCACTGCGGATGATCCGACCAAATACAGGACGGATGAGGAGATGGAGCCCTGGAAACCCTTGGATCCATTGGTCAGGTTGAGGCTTTATCTCAGAGAGAAAGGGCTGTGGAATGATGAGGTTGAGAAACGATTAACAGAAGAGGCGCAGAAGGAGATTGATCGGGTAGTTAAGGAGGCTGAGGCGGTTCCAGCGCCCGAAGTGGAAGATATTTTTAAATATGTCTTTGCCGAGATGACGCCGCAGTTGAAGGAACAGATGGAGTATTTGAAGGAAACATTAGCATAAAAAGCGCAAAGGGCATAGAGCAGAGGGCATAGCGTAAAAACCTAAAGGAATTGTAGCGCCCTCATTTATTGAGGGCGCCAAAGATGGCGTTGGCAGTAAATGCCAACGCTACATATTTTGGAATAAAGGGGAAACCTAAATGGTTAAATTGAATATGGTGGAGGCAATCAATTTAGCTCTCCGGGAGGAGATGGAGAGGGACGATCGGATCGTTATCCTCGGTGAGGATGTGGGGCGCGAGGGTGGGGTCTTTCGTGTGACCGATGGACTTCAGGCGAGGTTTGGCGATGAGCGGGTGGTTGATACCCCTCTTGCGGAGGCAGGAATCGTCGGCACAGCCATGGGCATGGCCCTCTATGGACTGCGACCGATTGCGGAGATTCAGTTCGATGGTTTTCTCTATCCCTGCCTCGATCAGATTACCAACCACATCGGCCGGATTCGGAACCGCTCACGAGGAAGGTTTACCTGTCCATTGGTCATCCGGGTTCCCTATGGGGGCGGCATCCATGCCCCCGAGCATCATTCCGAAAGCCCTGAAGCGATTTTGGCCCACACTCCGGGAATAAAAGTCGTCATTCCTGCAACCCCCAATGAAGCCAAAGGGCTTCTCCTCTCTTCGATTCGTGACCCCGATCCGGTCATCTTCCTTGAACCCAAACGCATCTACCGGGCCATTCGTGAGGAGGTTCAGGAAGGAGACTTTACCATTCCCATAGGGAAAGCTCGATTGGTTCAGGAAGGCAGGGGTGTGACGATCATTGCCTGGGGTGCGGTGGTGAGAGAGGTTTTAAATGCGGTTGAGGAATTGAAAGGCAATAAGATCGACATGGAGATTATCGATCTCAGAACAATCTCGCCCATGGATGTGGATGCGATCATCACCTCGATTCGAAAAACAGGGAGAGCGGTCGTCGTCCACGAGGCGCCAAAGACCTGCGGTCTGGGTGCGGAGATCATTGCCCTGATCAACGAGAAGGCGTTTCTCTCACTTCAAGCGCCCATTGAGAGAGTGACAGGATTCGATATCCCTGTGCCTCTGCTCAAATCAGAGCACTATTATCTTCCCAATCCACAACGGATTGTGGCGGCGGTGAAAAAGGTGATGAGCTTTTGAATGGAATGATGGAATGCTGGATTTAACAAAACCCATCATTGATGGTCTCGTAAAAAGTCGAAAAATCCTAATGATCGTCATTCCCCGACTTGATCGGGGAATCCAGT
>JAGXSW010000007.1 GCA_018333715.1 Syntrophaceae bacterium
GGGAGAGGGGAATTTTAATTCCCCCTCCCTCGACGGGAGGGGGCTAGGGGGAGGGTGATCAAGGTGAGAGGCTTTAAGAACAGCGCCGTATCAGAAAAGGTACCCTTCTGGCTTGACCCCAAGAAAAGAGCCATCCTGTTTCAGATCATGACTTTCTGCATGGTGGGGTTATTGGCCTATTATCTTACCTCCAACACACTGTTAAATCTCAAGAAACAAAATATTGCCACAGGATTCAGCTTTCTCCACAAAGAATCCTCTTTTGAGATCGGTGAATCCCTGATCCCCTATTCGGCAGCCAATACTTACGCACGCGCCCTTCTGGTTGGTGCCCTTAATACCATCAAGGTCGCTTTCATAGGCATCGTCATCACCATCATTCTGGGCACGATCATCGGAGTGGCAAGGCTTTCCACCAACTGGATTGTCTCAAAGCTGGCAGCCATCTACATCGAGGTCATGCAGGATCTTCCTGTACTTCTGCAATTATTTTTCTGGTATGCCATCTTTTATGAAACCCTTCCCCCTCCGAGGGAAGCCATCAGCCCGACTGCGGGGCTCTTCATGTCTAACCGGGGAGTGGCGTTTGCCGTTCCCGAGGGACATCCTGCTCATCTTTATATGTTTCTGGCCTTTGCAGCCGGATGCGGGATCGTGTATCTGATGCGCCGTTGGGCAAGAAAACGGCAGGAAAAAACAGGGCAGATCTTTCCTGTTTTCTTCGTCTCCATAGGGATCCTCGTAGGATTCCCGTTGTTGACCTGGTTGGTCTTCGGCGCCCCCTTGGAGATGAATGTCCCCAAACTCGGGGGCTTTAACTTTGAGGGCGGTTTAACGGTAAGTCCAGAGTTCATTGCCCTCCTCCTTGGCCTCGTCCTCTATACAGCCGCTTTTGTTGCCGAGGTGGTCCGTGCAGGAATCCAGTCAGTCAGCAAAGGTCAAAGAGAGGCGGCCATGGCGATCGGTCTGAGGCCGGCTCCCGTGTTAAACTTGGTGATCTTACCCCAGGCCCTGAGGGTCATTGTTCCACCCTTGACCAGCCAGATGCTCAACCTGACAAAGAACAGTTCTCTGGCCGTAGCCATTGGTTACCCGGATTTTGTCTCCGTGGCCAATACGACCATCAATCAGACGGGACAGTCTATAGAGGGAGTCGCCATTATCATGGCGGTGTATCTCTTTTTCAGTCTCTCCACTTCAGTCTTCATGAACCGGTACAATAAGAGAGTCGCTCTTGTAGAGAGATAACATGGAACAAGCAGTCCAGGTAAAAGAGTTAAGACCTCCTATAACCCACATTGGCGTTATCGGTTGGGTAAAAACCAACTTGTTTAATGGGGTGTTCAACTCCATCCTTACCGTCGCAACCCTTTTCTTTCTCTGGAAAGTGGTTCCCCCTCTCTTGCGCTGGGCAGTGATTGATAGCGCGTGGCATACAACCGGTGAGGCGTGCAGGCAGGCTGCGGGCGCCTGCTGGTCGGTTATTTCCATGAACTATCGTTTTATTCTCTTCGGCTTCTATCCTTATGAACAACAGTGGCGTCCTTTACTCGCGATGTTGATCCTTTTCGGTCTTCTCTTTTACAGCAGGGACCGGAGCCACTGGAAAAAGCCTTTGGCTTATGCCTGGATCATCGGGCTTTTCACGATGGGCCTCCTCATGACAGGAGGCATTTTTGGACTTTCCTCAGTGGAGAGCACGCAGTGGGGCGGTTTGCCTCTGACGCTTCTTCTTGCTGTTTTCGGCCTTACCGCTGCCTACCCTTTGGGGGTTATCCTGGCGCTGGGGCGACGATCGAGGATGCCTGGCGTCAAAATTCTCTGTATCCTGTACATCGAATTAATCCGCGGCGTACCCCTGATCAGTCTCCTCTTTATGTCCTCCATCATCTTCCCTCTCTTCCTGCCCGAAGGGGTCACCTTTAACAAGATCCTCAGGGCTCAAGCGGCTATTATCCTGTTTACAGCCGCCTATATTGCCGAGGTGGTCCGTGGCGGTTTGCAGGGCATGGCCCGCGGACAGTATGAAGCGGCGGAGTCCATGGGGTTAAACTATTACCTGACCATGCGGCTGGTCATTTTGCCGCAGGCCTTAAAAATCGTCATTCCACCCACAGTAAGCATTCTCATTTCAGCCTTCAAGGATACCTCGCTGGTGGTCATTATTGCCCTCTTTGATCTCCTGAAAACGACTCAGTCCGTGCTCTCCAATCCTGAATGGATGGGATTCAGTCGTGAGGCCTACGTGTTTATTGCGATTTTATATTTCTTAGGATGTTTTTCCATGTCCAACTACAGCCGAAAACTGGAAAAGGAATTGTCAAGAGGGGATTGAGCTAAATGAATATCGAGAAGAAAGCAAATGAAGGACAGATGATCGAATTTATCGATGTGCACAAGTGGTTTGGTGAATTTCATGTGCTTCAGGGGATCAACCTGTCCGTAGACAAGCAGGAACGTATTGTCATCTGCGGCCCTTCAGGCTCGGGGAAATCCACACTGATCCGATGCATCAATCGCCTGGAGGAACATCAGAGGGGGCGCATCGTTGTCGACGGAATTGAGTTGACGAATAACATCAAGAACATTGAAAAGATCCGCGCTGAAGTGGGCATGGTCTTTCAACACTTCAACCTTTTTCCGCATCTCACGATTGTTCAAAATTTGTCCCTGGGCCCCATCTGGGTGAGAAAGGTTCCGAAGAAAGAAGCGGAAGAGACGGCCATGTATTACCTGGACAAGGTGCATATTGCCGAACAGGCCCGGAAATATCCCGGCCAGCTTTCCGGAGGCCAACAGCAGCGTGTCGCCATTGCCCGAAGCCTGTGTATGAATCCCAAAGTCATGCTCTTTGATGAGCCCACCTCAGCCCTTGATCCCGAAATGATCAAAGAAGTGCTGGATGTCATGATCGAACTTGCCCGGGAGGGCATGACCATGATTGTGGTCACACACGAAATGGGCTTTGCCAGGAGCGTGGCGCACAGGGTGCTCTTTATGGACTTCGGCAAGATTGTTGAGGGAAACAGACCTGAGGAATTCTTCAAAAACCCGCAGCACGAACGGACCAGGCTTTTTCTGAGCCAGATCCTTCACTAAACCTTAATCCGCGGCATCTATTCCCTCGTAAGGGTCTCACCACGGGAGCGATTAAGCGTGCCATGCGTGAAAGTCTGTTTTATCTCCAGGCCAGGTTTCCAGCCGTATATACCCGGATGCGAAACACGCCTTACTCTTAAAAATCATCATAAGGAAAAGAGCGATGAACCTGATTAAGGAGATAAAGGAATCACTTAGAATGGAGATTAGGCCGGACTCACAGGGATCCGAATATCTGGAGGCGGTCATTAACAAGAAGGACCTTGAATTGCTTCATTCTATATTAAAAAACCATTTAGGCCCGGCGGCCAAGGAGGCCGGAAAAGAAGCAAATCTGCCCGAAGAAATTCAGAGAATGGTTGATATGTTAGGGGGTTTGAGAAATGAGCAATCTTTTTACTACAGGCAAGATGGGCATGAAGTGATATACGCGGCTCTTTGGCCCTGGGAGTCCAATCCTGACAAGATCACATTAAAGTCCGGCGTAAGTTAACCAGGAAATGGGGGCACGTCTTCACAATCTGTTGCCCAAACTAATTTTTTGGCCTTCGGTTTTCCGTTCGCCCTGAGGCGCTCGAAGGGTGAACGGAAAGCTCAGAACAGGCTTGTCGAAACATAAAATCGGTTTGGGCAACAGGTAATGCGTCACTCTTCCGTGGAAAATTAACGTCCTTCGGGCAGGCATGTTGGAGAAAATCTTATAGCGGAAACATCAGCTTGTCCGTAAACCAAAAGGACGATTCTGTATGACAAGGACTGTTCTACAATGGGCAATGTTGCCCTTGCCCAAAAAAATATAAACCATCCGCTTGATAAGATTTT
>JAGXSW010000008.1 GCA_018333715.1 Syntrophaceae bacterium
AATTGAGCGATTTTCATAAATTTAATCGTAGCGCAACCCTTTAGGGTTGCTTCTGATGCCTGCCTGCGGCAGCCCCTGAACCTAATATGGTACAGGGCAGGCAGGGAGGGCCGCCCCTGCTTTATACCAAAATCTTATGAAAGAATCGCTCACTTTAGGTTTGAGCTAAAGCTATGGAATTGATTCGTCCGGGCACAATGTTCGATTTTATCGGAAAAAAGAAATTTACAGTCTGGGTGTCAACGATCGCCATTGTCATCAGCCTGGGGTCCATCTTTCTCCAAGGATTGAAATACGGGGTAGACTTTGCGGGAGGCATTCTGATCCAGATCAGAGTTTCTCAGGCGGTGGATATCTCCGAGGTCCGCAACGCCATGGAGGCGATGGGTTCAAAGGACGCTATGGTTCAGAAATTCGGAGGGGAGAATGAATTTCTGATCCGGGTGGAAAAGAGCGTGGAGGATCTGGAAGGGATGTCGAAGAAGGTCCAGGCATCCCTTCAGGAGCGCTTCAAGGACAAGACCCTGGAGATCCGGAGGGTGGAGGTAGTCGGTCCCAAAGTGGGGAAGGAATTGAAGACGAAAGCCCTCTGGGCAGTGGGACTCTCCTTTGCGGCCATATTGGTCTTTGTGGCATGGCGATTTAAACAGGTCTCTTTCGGACTCGGAGGGATTACGGCGCTGGTTCACGACATCATCATCACATACGGCGCCATATCGATCGCGGGTCTCGAATATTCACTTCCCCTGCTGGCTGTCATCATGACGATCATCGGGTTCTCGATCAATGATACGATCGTCATCTTCGACCGGGTTCGGGAGAATGTAAAGAAGATGAGGAAGGAGAATTTCGAGACCATCTTTAACGTGAGCATCAACGAAACCCTTGGAAGGACGATTCTCACCTCGGGAACGCTCATGACGGTTGTGCTCATTCTCTTCTTCTTCGGAGGCCCGGTCATCCACGATTTTGCCTTTGCGTTGATCGTGGGGCTCATTTCCGGAACCTATTCAACGATCTATGTGGCCAGTCCTGTTGTCCTGCTCTGGAATAAATATTTCACACAAAAAAAGAGACGCTGATCTCTTTCTCCCTCTCCCCTTGGAGACTGTGTCGTAATCGCAAACAAAGGGGGAGAGGGTAGGGGTGAGGGGGAAAAGATAAATCCTTGACAGAAGACAAAGCAATATCTTATGTTTTTATATTAAGGTGATTCTATGAAGACTTACCAGGCTAAAAAAGAAGAAGTGGAACATCAGTGGTATCTCGTGGATGCGGAAGGAAGGGTCCTGGGGAGATTAGCCGCTGAACTGGCAAAGATATTGAGGGGTAAGAATAAACCGATTTATACTCCTCATGTGGACACAGGCGATTTTGTCATTGTCGTCAATGCCGGGAAAGTGGCCCTGACCGGAAAGAAGATGAAAGATAAGATTTACTATCATCATACGGGTTATCCGGGCGGAATTCGAGATATGAGCGCTGAAAAGCTGCTGGCCAAAAAGCCCACCGAGATGATCCGTATCGCCGTAAAGGGGATGTTGCCCAAAACCAGCCTGGGCCGGCAGATGATCCAGAAATTGAAGATCTATGCCGGGGCCAAACATCCCCACGAAGCCCAGAAACCCGTTCCATTAGAAATCTAATTTGTCCCTCTCCCCCTCCCCATTGATGGGGGAGGGTAGGGGTGGGGGTGAAAGAATAAGATAAGGAGAAAACAGTGCCAGAACCGATTTATGCCACAGGAAAGAGAAAGACCTCCATCGCCAGGATATGGTTGGAGCCGGGCGAGGGGAAGTTCGTGGTCAATGAAAGGACCCTGAAGGAGTTTTTTGGACGTGAAACCTGCGAGATGGTCATCATGCAGCCCTTTGATCTGACAGGGACCCGGAATCAATTCGATGTGAAAGCCAATGTCCATGGAGGAGGTATTACCGGTCAATCCGAGGCTGTCCGCCATGGAATATCGAAAGCTCTGCTTCAGTACAATGCGGAGTTCAAGGATGCCCTAAAAAAGGGAGGTCTTTTGACAAGGGATTCAAGGATCAAAGAGCGTAAGAAGTATGGATTAAGAGGAGCCCGACGCAGACCGCAGTACTCGAAACGATAATTTTATGATCACATGGATTTAAATTAAAAGGGAGGCCATCGCGCCTCCTTTTTTTGTTAAAATCAACCCATTCGACTCCCCGGTCTGAAGCCCGGGGTATGCTCAGGGTTGATACTGAGCGGCGCTTTTACCCCGATTTAAATATCAGGGTTTGGCGCCGTCGAACGTATCAATGTGGCACCCCCATTTACTGGGGGCGAATAAACGTCGGCAATAAATACCGACGCTACGTTCTATTTCATTTCAGATTTTACCACTCTGATAAATTCATTTCTCGTCCGAACCGCATTGATAACCACTTCGATTTTATAATAAGCGATTATTATTAGAAATTCTTGACTTCCTGTATAAAATTTCATATCTTTTTCGTCATGACAGAGGTAAATATCAGCAATGATTTATACGGAAGGATAGCGGTTTCCTTTCCTTACGATTCCTCCATCATTACAAAGATTAAGACCATTGAGGGCCGTAGGTGGCGCCCTGTTGAAAAATATTGGACTTTTCCAAATAGGAATGGCGTCCTTGAGAAGATTTTGAAGGTTTTTGGGGACAAGGAAATCCAAATAGATACTGCTTTAAAAACTACTACTTCCAAAGTATAAGATACTCCCTCGCCCCTTGCGCCTGCCTGCACGAAGCGTTTTGGCGAAGGCAGGGGAGAGGGAAGGGGTGAGGGGTATCATTTCGAAGACTTCAGAAGAGAGCTTGTTTCAAGGAAATACAGTTATAATCATGAAAACTGTTGAATTTGCTAAAGCTACCCTGCCGCTGTCAGATTACACAAAAAAGGTTAAAAAGGAACCGTTTATTATTACAAAAGAAGGTAAACCTGTGGCGGCCTTGGTAAGCATAACCAATGCTGATATTGAAACCGTTTCTTTGAGCACTCATCCAAGGTTTATTGAACTTATCGAGCGGTCACGAGCAAAGCAAAAGGCCGAGGGGGGAATTTCCTCGGAAGAAATGCGTCGGCGGCTTGAAAAACCAAAACGTTTGGCACACGTCCGGTAACAGAGCACAAACGGTCAACTACCAAATCTTTCAACTTCGTTTATGCTCAGGCGTTATCCACTCATTGCGGCCATGTTATAATAGGTAGGACAGGAGGGAATTAAGTATGGAAAATATAGAAAAAGCTATTGAAGCTACAGGAATGATTGATGCAGAACGGAGGCTTGTTCTAGACGAACCGTTACCGGTTGCTGGTCCAAAGAGGGTTCGCGTCATTATCTTATTATCCGAAGATACTGAAGTAGATGAAAAGGGATGGCTTCGGGCAGCAAGCGCAAACCCAGCCTTCGATTTTTTGAAAGAGCCTGAGGAGGATATTTACACACTCGAGGATGGGAGGCCGTTTTATGATCAGAGGTAAAGTGGTTTTGGTCCCTTTTCCATTTGATGATTTTTCTGGAACTAAAGTACGCCCAGCGGTATGTTTGACTGATCCTATCGGAATACATCGTCATGTTATCCTTGCTTTTATTAGTAGTCGGATGTCTGCCGATTTATTGGAAACGGACCTCATTTTAGATTCGGCACAGGCCGATTTTGCTGCAACGGGCTTACGGGTATCCTCTACATTACGATTACACCGTCTGATGACGGTTACCACCCCCTTCTTCCAACGTGAATTAGGTGAACTATCTCCTCGAATTCAAGACGAAGTTAGTAACAGACTGAGGAAATTATTCAGTTTAAGATAATGGTCTCAACGGCAGATAACAAAGGCCAAAAGATTGCCATCCAAATGCTTCGCATTTCTCTTGGCCTTGAACGTTAGCGTACATATGACAATTTTTATAGATTTAGGGACCCTGTATGAAATTTAGTGAGCTTGTTCGATTGTTGGAACAGAATGGGTTTAGGATGATAAAGGAAAAGGGCTCTGTCCGATATTATGGCAAGCCAGGTTGGAGCAATCTGATTAGAATTGATTACCATGGATCAAAAGAAGTTCCAAAAGGCACTTGACATGCAATTTTGAAAGATGCAGGGATCAAGAAGTAAACCCCGTTAGAAAGCATTCAACTTTCCAGCGGGAAGGCTCACATGGGCTTTAAACCCCATGTTGGCTCCAAAAGGCCTCTGGCCCGGAAGGCCTCCGGCCCGGAGGGAATTTCATCTTCATCCTCGCTGCAAGCCCTGCACCGCGTGGTGTACAGGGCAAGCAGCGGGGCTTTCTAACGGGGTAAAGAGGATGGAGGCGCAAAGATGATAGATTTAGAATATTCATTGGCGATTGAGGCGACCCAGGAACCTGATTTTTTTGGATTTTATTCCCCTGACTTGCCAGGTTTTTCAGGCATCGGGCATTCCGTTGAGGATTGTCTTTATAAAGCGAAATGGGGGATGATTGAACATGTGAATTTATTAAGAGAACAGGGATTGCCTATTCCGCCCAAAAATGTAAATCCAAAAATTATTATCCAAAATGAGGAGTCATTAAAAGCCGCTTAAAAATTGGCCATACGTCCGCTAACACAGACTATAGAGTTAGGAGGGAAAAAGGGTGAAGTGTGTTTTTTGTGGCGGTGAAACAAAGAAAATGTTGGTCACTTTCAGTTATGAAGAAGAAGATAGGCTTTTTCTTGTTGAACATGTCCCCGCTGAGGTCTGTGAACGATGTGGAGAGAAGACCTATTCTCCCAATGTTACTGATGAGTTATTGAAGTTTGCGAAAGACAAGTTTAAGCCTGTCAAAATACTTGAAGTGCCCGTTTTTAATTTCCCAGAAAATATTTAACGTTGGTGACCAACGGCGTATAACATGTTGCGAAAGACTATCGTCTGTCCAGGTCATTCTCACGGAACTTATTGGCATTTCAGATTTCGTGAATCCTTCAAAGACCCTCAGCGTTGTTTCGGAAGATGCCGAGGACAATAGAATCCTGGAATGCGCCTTGGAAGCCAAAGCGAATTACATTGTTACCGGAGATATTCATCTGTTGAAGTTAGGTGGATATCGGGATATAAAGATTCTCAATGCAGTTGCTTTTTTAGAGGAAATCTCTTCAGGGACATAGGAAAGGAAGACCGATGAGGACGAAAGTTGGGATTATTGGGGCGACAGGGTATACGGGAGTGGAGCTTCTGCGCCTTCTTCTCCATCATCCTGAGGTGGAGGTGGCCGCGCTGACCTCTCAAAAATATGCCGGGGTTCAGATTGGCCAGGTTTTTCCATCCCTGATGAAACTTCTCCAGATAAAATGTGAAGAGCTATCTGTAGAAGAGATTTCAAAGAAAACAGATTTTGTCTTTACGGCGGTTCCCCATAAGACCGCAATGGAGACGGTCCCGCTATTTTACCGGATGGGCAAGAGAGTGGTCGATCTGAGCGCCGATTTTCGGTTGAAAGACCCTGAGGTTTATGAGCGCTGGTATCAGAAGCATACGGCTCCGGACCTTCTTAGTGAATCGGTCTATGGACTTCCGGAACTCCATCGGGATAAGATCCGAGGCGCAAAGATTGTCGGGAATCCGGGTTGCTATCCGACAGGCGCCTTGATCGGTTTAATCCCTCTGATCAAGAAAGGGCTCATCACCGCTGAGGGCATTGTCGTCGATTCCAAATCGGGTGTCAGCGGCGCAGGCCGGGATGTGATTCTGGAATCACTTTTCTGCGAGGTGAACGAGGGGGTCAAGGCTTATAAGATCTTTGCACACCGGCACACCCCGGAGATTGAGCAGGAGGTAAGCCTCCTTTCTCAGAAAAAGATTGCAGTCGCCTTCGTTCCCCATCTCATTCCGATGGACCGGGGGATTCTGACAACCCTCTATGTGCAACTGACAAAAAAGATGAAGACGGAAGAGCTCTTAAATGCTTTTCAGGAATGTTATGAAGGGGAACCCTTTGTCCGAATTTATCCGAAAGGGAAACTCCCCAACACCAAAGATGTCAGAGGCTCCAATTTCTGCGATATCGGGGCGGTGGTAAGTGAGGCCGATGGCCGGGCCGTTGTGGTCACGGCCATCGACAATCTGGTGAAGGGCGCTTCCGGCGAAGCCATCCAGAATATGAATATCATGCTCGGTTACCCTGAAACCATGGGCCTTGATGTGGCGCCACTCTTTCCCTGAAAGGGCATAGGGCATAGGGCAAAGGGCATAGCGTAATTCATAACTCATAACTCATAACTCATAACTCACAACTCATAACTCCTCTCATTTACAACCCCGTCAGATTCTGTTAAATTATCTTCTCAAATGGTCACCAAACCTTTAACTCCGATGATCAATCAGTATCTCCGGATCAAAAGCCAATACCCGGATTCGATTCTCTTCTTTCGCATGGGCGACTTTTATGAGATGTTCTTCGAGGATGCCCAGGTGGCTTCAAAGGAGCTGGATATTGCCTTGACCTCGAGGGATAAGGGCCGGAAGGATAGCATCCCGCTCTGCGGCGTTCCCCACTTCACAGCCGAAACTTATATTTCCAGACTTCTCCAGAAGGGGTATAAGGTTGCGCTCTGCGACCAGGTGGAAGACCCGAAACAGGCCAAAGGGATTGTGAAGCGGGAGGTGGTCAGGGTTTTCACGCCGGGTCTCACAATGGACGCCATCCACCTGGGCACCGGTGAAAATAATTACTTAATGGGTTTCTGTGCGGAAGGAGAAGTCTTCGGTCTGGCCTTTCTCGAAATCTCCACCGGCGAATTGAAAGCCTGTCAGGTTTCCGGATTTGAGCCCTTCCTGAACGAAGCCCACCGGAATGAACCGAAAGAGATTCTTTCCCTCCATCGTTTTCAGGAACACCCCTGTTTTGCCGGTTTTAAAAAGAGTTTTGAGAACGGTCTGATCAATTTCCTGGAGGATTCGAAATTCGATTCTTTCCATCCCCTCAATGAAGCCCGTGGAAATTCGATTCCCCCTGAATTTCCTCTGGCGGCCATGGCTACGGAGATGGTTCTGTTTTATGCGGAAGAGAATCAGAAGAGGCCGCTTTCCCATATCCGGTCCGTGGCCTTCTATCAGGTTCAGGACTACATGGTCATCGACGAAGTGACGAAGCGAAACCTGGAGATGACCCAGACCCTTTTCGACCAGAGCAAGAAGGGCTCTCTTTTCTGGGCGCTCGATGAGACGATGACCGCCATGGGAGGCAGGAAATTGAAACAATGGTTGAATTATCCCCTGATGGATATCGTGGAGATCGAGCGCCGCCTGGAGGGCGTTTCCGAATTGAAGGAGAAGAAGATCGAGAGAAAACGGGTGAGGGAGCCTTTCAAAGGGGTTCAGGATATTGAGAGACTCGCCTCCCGGATCTTCCTGGGGCATGCCAATGCCCGGGACCTCGTCGGGTTAAAAAATTCCCTCAGATATCTGCCCGACCTGAAAATCCTTCTCCAGGCCTTTACCTCCTCCCTGATTAAGGGTATTGCCCAGGAGATAGATGGTTTCGAAAGCCTTTTTCAACTTCTTGAATCCGCGATCGTTGAGAATCCTCCCCTTGCGTTAAAAGAAGGAGGCATCATCAAATCCCATTTCAACAAAGAACTGGATGATTTAAGGGAGATCGGCCGGGAAGGGAAGAAGTGGATTATTCAATTGGAGGCCGAGGAGAGGAAAAGGACCAGGATCTCCTCCTTAAAGATTCGCTACAATCAGGTCTTCGGATATTACATTGAAGTGACCAAGAGCAATCTCCACCTCGTCCCTGACCACTACATCAGAAGACAGACGCTGGTCAATGCCGAACGGTTCATCACGCCGGAACTGAAGGAGTTCGAGACCAGGGCGCTGGGCGCAGAGGAGACGATCTGCCAACTCGAATACAGACTCTTTGAGGAGATACAGAAGAAGGTTTCTGAGGAGACCCCGGGCCTCCAGAAGACAGCCTCCGCGGTCGCAGTCATCGATGTCTTATGTTCTATGGCCGAAGTGGCTGACCGGAACGATTATTGCCGGCCCCTGATAGACGAGGGCGAAGAGATTGTGATTCAGGATGGCAGACACCCGGTTCTCGAGCGGATGTCCCTTTCCGAGAGATTTGTTCCCAATGATACCCTCCTCGATCATCAAGAAAACCAGATCCTCATCATCACCGGGCCCAATATGGCGGGCAAATCGACCTACTTGAGGCAGGTGGCGATCATCATCCTGATGGCGCAGATGGGGAGTTTCGTCCCCGCAAGCGAAGCCCGGATCGGACTGGTGGATCGAATTTTCACCCGGATCGGCGCCCTGGACAATATCATGCGAGGCCAGAGCACCTTTATGGTGGAGATGATGGAGACCGCACGCATCCTCCAGCAGGCCACCTCAAGAAGTTTCGTCGTTCTCGATGAGGTCGGGAGGGGGACGAGCACTTTTGACGGGTTGAGTATTGCCTGGGCTGTGGTTGAGCATCTCCACGATCACCCCCTTCTTAGGCCAAGGACCCTCTTTGCGACGCATTACCACGAATTGACGGAATTGGCCCTGACCAAAGAGAGGGTGAAAAATTACAATGTGGCGGTGAAGGAATGGGGAGGGGAAATCATCTTTCTCAGGAAGGTCGTAGAAGGAGGAACCAACCGGAGTTATGGGATTCAGGTGGCCCGGCTGGCAGGCCTTCCCGCAAAGGTGATTGACCGGGCAAAGGAGATTCTTTCCAATCTTGAGAGGGGGGAGTTTGATTCAATGGG
>JAGXSW010000009.1 GCA_018333715.1 Syntrophaceae bacterium
GGTGAAAACCGGGACCCAGTCTTAAAGATGGTTCCCGACTTTCGTCGGGACGACGTCTGGATACCCGCCTTCGCGGGTATGACGAACAAACTGAATTTATAAACAGACTCTAATTAGAAAAATTAACGGGAAGGTTCACCTATCGCCCCCCTTCCATAAGTTTCAGTAAATTCAAGGAGCAGTTCCGCATAGGATGAAGTCAACTGATCCGGCATTAATCGCCACTCCCAATTCCTCGATAGGGTGGAAGGACGGTTCATCCTCGCCTCTCCTCCCAGCCCCAAGACATCCTGCGCAGGAATCATGACCGTATTGGCCACGGACATCATTGCAAGACGGATGAGTTCGGCCGGCAATTGCTCAGAGGAGACTTCCTTTCTCAGATAACGGAATATTCTTTTTTTCTCCTGCGGAGCGGTCTCGTTTTCAAACCATCCTTTCGCTGTGTTATTGTCATGGGTGCCCGTATAGACAACGGTATTGGGTATGAAGTTATGAGGAAGGTAGGGATGGGTCGGCGAATCTTCACCAAATGCGAATTCAAGGACCCGCATGCCCGGAAAACCGAACCGATCCATCACGTCTTTCACATCAGGCGTTATGATTCCAAGGTCCTCTGCAATGAAGGAATGGACCGGAAACCTTTTAAGAAGGGCTGTGAAGAAATCATCCGCAGGAGCTTCCACCCATTTCCCGTTCATGGCGGTTGTCTCCGTGGAGGGAACCTCCCAGAAGGCGACAAAACCCCTGAAATGATCAAGACGCAGAATATCAAAAAGGCGGAGATTATGGGAAATGCGATGGAGCCACCACCTGTAATCCGTCTTCTGGAGACGATCCCAGCGAAAGGTCGGATTTCCCCAGAGCTGGCCGGTCTTGCTGAAATAATCAGGAGGGACGCCCGCAACTCCCAGGGGTTTCTTGTCTTTACCCAGGTTAAAAATATCGGAATGGGCCCAGACATCGGCGCTGTCAAGATTGACATAGATGGGGATGTCCCCGATGAATCGAATTCCTTTCTTATTGCAATAAGTCTTAAGAGAGAGCCACTGTGTAAAGAAGAGATACTGGTAAAACTTCTCCTGTTCAACCTCGTCCTGAAGGTTTTTTTTGATCCTTTCAAGATGTTCCGGATCTCTGTTCATCAGTTCCTTTTCCCATTCCCCCCATGCTTTTCCTTTAAAATGTTTTTTAATCACAAAGAACAGGGCAAATTCTTCCAGCCATCCTTCATTTTCTTTGCAGAATGTTTCAAAGGCATCTCTCTCTTTTCCGGTCTTTTTAAAAGAGTCATGGGCGCGGCGGAGCAAACCAGATTTATAGGAAATCACAGATGCGTAGTCACAGCGTCCTTCCGGAAATTGAGGAATCTCTTGTATATCTCCCTTTTTCAGAAAACCGGACTCTCTGAGAAGCTCCGGGCTGATGAGGAGCGGATTGCCTGCAAAGGCGGAGGGGCTGCTGTAAGGAGAATTTCCACAAGCCTGATCCGTAGGGTTGAGGGGTAAGACCTGCCAGTAACTCTGTTTTGTCTGAGTCAGGAAATCGGCAAATTGATAGGCGGAGGGACCCAGATCGCCGATTCCAAAAGGCGAGGGAAGCGAAGTGATGTGAAGGAGGATGCCGCTGCCTCTTTTATGCATAAAGAAAATCGAATGAAACGAATGGCATCGAATATCACGAATAGAAGCGAATGAAACAATTGTCAATTCTAAATGTATTGAATAACATATGTTAAATTTGATGTCATTTGCAATACTCGTTTAAATTATATCCAAAATGAAAGGAGTTTACCAGATAGGCCCATATGGTGTATAATTGTTTTGATCAGGAGGGCGTCATGAAAGAAAAAAATATAAGATGGATGATGGTCCCATTCTGCCTCCTTTGCCTCCTCTTTTTGATTCCGGCGTGCGCGGTCAATCCTGTAACGGGCAAACAGGAGTTGATGCTTTTAAGCGAGAGAGACGAGATCAACCTGGGGAGGGAAACAGATGTTGAGATCGTAAAACAATACGGCATCTATGAAGATCCGAAACTGACTGCCACCCTCAAAGATATGTGCCGGCAACTTGGCAGGGTCTCTCATAGACCGCAACTGGCCTACGATTGTAAGATCCTCGATGTTTCGGTCGTCAATGCCTTTGCCGTGCCCGGAGGCTATGTTTACTTTACCCGGGGGATTTTAGCTGTTCTCAATAGCGAGGCTGAACTGGCCGCCGTGATGGGGCACGAGATCGGCCACATCGCGGCGCGCCACTCCGCCCGGCAATACAGTAAAGCCCAGCTTGCCCAGATGGGATTAGGAGTGGGGTCGATCTTTGTCGATTCGCCTATTGTGACCGGCCTGGCTCAGTCAGGAGCTGGGATGCTTTTTCTAAGATTCAGCAGGGATAATGAGAGAGAGGCGGATGATTTAGGGGTGGAGTATTCGAGCAAAGCGGGCTATGATGCGGCGCAGTTGGCCGGTTTTTTCGAGACACTGGAAAGGATAAACCCGGGATCGGATCGGAGCGGACTGCCAGGGTGGTTTTCGACCCACCCCAGCCCGGAGGATCGTGTTCAAATTGTGCGGGTCAGAGCAAAAGAGTGGCAGAGGCGGCACGAACTGAAAGACCCGAAAGTGAATCGAGAAAAGTATTTAAGCGAGATAGACGGTCTCGTCTACGGGGACGATCCGCTCCAGGGATATGTGGAAGATGATATATTTTATCACCCTGTTCTCCGTTTTGAATTTCCCGCGCCTGTCCGGTGGAAGATCAACAACCGGCCATCGCAGGTGCAGATGATAAGCGAAAGAGAGGATGCGATCATACTCTTTTCCTTGACCACCGCTCCCTCATCCAGAGAGGCGGCGAAGACATTCCTTTCTAAAACCGGCGCCCTCGTGGTTAGGTCTGAAGCAATTCTGGTGAACGGTCTTCCGTCTCATCGCCTGATCTCCGATATTCAAACCCAGAAGGGGGCATTGCGGGTGATGTCCTATTTCATTGAAAAGGACAGGAAGATTTACCTCTTTCATGGTTTGACATCTATTAATCTATTTCAAAACTATATGGGGCTCTTCGAAAATACCATGCATCAGTTCAAGGAGCTGACCGATCCCAGAAAGATTGATGTGAAGCCCGACCGGATAAGAATCCGAACCGCAAGGACTTCAGATACCCTTGAAAATACCCTTCATTCTTTTGGCGTTCCAAAGGAGAAAATGAAGGAGATGGTTCTGTTGAACGGCGGAGTCCCTGACCGGATGGTCCCTGCAAACAGTTTGATCAAAGTGGTGGAGAAGGGGCGATGAAGATTCGGCGGTTGATTTCAAAGGACAGGGACAGGCTCCGGCGGATGGCGATCGAGACGGGCGTTTTTACCGACGAAGAGGTCAAAGTCGCCATGGAATTGATCGGCCTCGCGCTCGGAGATGAGGAGCAAAAGGATTACAGGATTGTCTGCGCGGTGGACGATCAGGACCAGCCGCTGGGGTATATCTGTTATGGTCCTGTCCCGATGAGCCAGGGGACTTTCGACCTTTACTGGATTGTCATCGATCCCGGCGTTCAGGGGCAAAAGATCGGATCAAAACTTTTAGATTATCTGGAGGAGCAGGTGAGAGGATTGAAGGGGAGAATGATTCTTGCCGATACCTCTTCCATCCCCTCCTATGAGAAAGCACAGAGGTTCTATCTAAAAAAAGGATTTCAGGAGGCGGCGAGAATTGCCGATTATTACTGGGAGGGAAACGACCGGATTACGTACTGTAAAAAGATTTAATTGCCCCCAAAATACCTGCACTTATTTCCCTCTCCCCTGGTGGGAGAGGGTGGGGGTGAGGGGGAACGGGCCATGGCCACCCCCACCTCAATCCTCCCCCGTCGAGGGGGAGGATGATACTGGGCCATTTTCTGAGATAGGAGGAAACAATGGACAAAAAGAGAATCGGTGTGCTCACAGGAGGAGGGGACTGTGCGGGGTTGAATCCGGCGATCAAATGGGTGGTCAAGACAGCGCTTGATGACAGGCTACAGCGGGCGAGGAAGCTTCAGCATGAGGTGATTGGGATCCGTGACGGCTGGAAGGGGCTGGTTCAACCGGAGGGAGATGAGACTCCTCCCGTTTCCAGGATGTTCACGCTGACCGAAGAGATGGTGAGGACATGGGATCGCTACGGAGGGACGAATCTCGGCACTTCAAGAACGAATCCCTATGATCCCAAGAAAGATCGCTCAAAAACCGTTCTTGAAAACCTGGAGCGGTCCAAAATCGATTATTTGATCGCTATCGGCGGCGAGGATACCCTCGGAGTGGCTAATAAACTCCATCGCGAAGGGGTGAAGGTCGTCGGCATTCCAAAGACAATTGATAAGGACCTCTCCGGGACCGATTATACGCTGGGGTTTGAGACCGCCCTCAATGTCATCACCGAGGAGATCGACCGCCTTCGAACAACAGCCGGTTCTCACCGAAGGATCTTCGTTGTGGAGACGATGGGAAGGCATGCGGGCTGGCTGGCGTTGGAAGGAGGAGAGTCGAGCGGCGCCTATATCATCCTCATCCCCGAACATGATTTCGATATGAACAGGGTGAACGAGTTGCTCATGGAAGGCCATCGAAAAGGGACCCGATATGAGATCATCGTCGTGGCCGAAGGGGCAAAACCTGCGGGAGCCTCCGAGATCATCAAAGAAAACGGCGTGGATAGTTTCGGCCATAAAGCTCTGGGGGGGATCGGAGAATTTCTGGCAAATCAGATCACAGAGTTCACAAAAATAGAGACGCGAAGCATCATCCTGAGCCATCTCCAGAGGGGCGGCGCTCCGTGCGCCTATGACCGCAGGATGGGAAGGTATTTCGGGATTGCGGCCATAGATCTGATTGCCAAAGAGGATTTCGGAAAGATGGTCAGCCTGAGAAATGGCCGGATCACAGCGGTTTCTCTCGAGGAGGCCGTGGGGAAATTGAATGTGGTCGATGTCAATACCCAATACGATATCGAGCGATATAATGGGAGGAGGACGATCCTGGGGTATTGAATAAGAAACTCAAAATCCGAAGCACGAAATCCGGGCGAAGCGTCCAGCAGGACCAATTCGAAACAAGCACGAATGCTCAAAATCAAAATGACCCGAAAAGTTTAGAATTTTGAAAATTGGGAATTAGGTATCACTTTAGCGCTTTGAAAAAAATATCTAATCCCCCTTCATCCCCCTTTGTCAAAAGGGGGAAATCCCTTTTCCTCCCTTTGGCAAAGGGAGGAAAAGGGATTTTATGAAGGCCTTTTCAAAGCACTAAAGTGTTACGTAAAATTAAATATGGCGTTTTTTCTGGATCGCATTTTTTACAAAAACAGGAAAGACGCTGATAAAGAGCTATTGAAAACCGTTTTTTTGATGAAACCGCCATAATTAATTTTACTCAGCCAAATGACCCGTCTAACCCCACCCCCACCCTAACCCTCCCCCTGAAGGGGAGGGAAATCACTACGTTCCTCCCCCTTCAAGGGGGAGGTCGGGAGGGGGATGGGGTATCTGTCGGAGTCGTATTAAACTTACCATAGCGTAAAATAAATGGCGCCATTAAAATCTCTGCTTTCGCAGGAATGACATTTTTAGAGATAGCCTTAAGTTTAAGGACCGGTTGTGGCGGGTCGGGAAGGATCTGTGAGGGGCCACCCTCTTATCGGAGGAGTCACTGAGGCCGGCTCTTCTTTTCCTTTCGGGAAGGTTCCTTCAATAAAGGCCTCCAGGATGGTCTGCGGAGAACTTCCATCCGCAGGGGTTCCTGTTTCGAGATTCACCTTCAATAGGACGATCTTTTCAGGAACCCTGAAGGGCTCCGCGGGGCCATCCCTCAATGCCTGATCCATAAAAGAGATCCAGATGGGAAGGGCGGCTCTCGATCCCGTTTCATTCTTTCCGAGAGAGTTCTTGTCGTCGAAGCCCACCCAGACCCCGGCAAGGAGGGAGGGGGTGTATCCAATAAACCAGGCATCCGCATAATCGCTGGAAGTCCCTGTTTTTCCGGCAACAGGTCTGCCAAGAACCTTTGCCCTCTGGCCTGTCCCATGCTGGACCACGCCTTCGAGAAGATGGGTGATGATAAAAGCATTCTGGGGAGAGATGACCCGTTCCTTCATGATGGGATTAGGAGCAGAAGATGGGGCGGCAGGAGTGTTTTCTTCTCCTTCTTCTTCCTCCTGTTCCTCCAATTCAACATAAGGGGTATTCTCTTCAAGGACTTCGCCTTTCATGGTGACGATCTTCTTGATGAAGATGGGTTTGATACGTTCTCCGCCGTTGGCAAAGACCCCAAAAGCGGAAGTCAGTTCTAACATGGAGGCTCCGGAGGTTCCCAAAGCGATGGAAAGGTCCCGTTTGACCGGAGATTCGATTCCCATTGTTTTGATGAATTTGAGGGTATCACCCACGCCGATGTCCTCAAGGATCTTGACCGTCACGACATTTCTGGAATGAGCCAGGGCGTTTCTGAAGGTGATGGGGCCCATAAAATTCTTGTCGTAATTTTTCGGAGCCCAGTAGTGTCCTCCGTCGTAGTCCGAATATTCCACGGGCGAGTCCATGAGAAGGGTGGAAGGGTGATAACCTTTCTCGAGCGCCGCAGCATAGATGAAAGGTTTAAAGGCAGAGCCCGGCTGCCTACGGGAATTGACGGCGCGGTTGAACTGGCTTTCGCTGAAATCACGACCCCCCACCATGGCTTTCACATATCCGTTTTGCGGATCGGAGCAGATCAGGGCTCCCTGGACAAGGGGATCCTGATCCAGAGTGAGGATGAGAGGCTGATCTTTCTTAGCCGGTTCTTTTACTCTCACATGGACGACATCTCCGGTTTTGAGTAGATCCGCAGGCGTCTTCACCTGGCCGGGCTTGAAATGGGTCGAAGGTTTGATCTGGAGGGCCCAGACCATCTCCGCATAGGGAAGCATTCCCTTCCGATCCTCCACCCAGACTGTGTAGAGCTTTTTGGTCTCATCCCTGGAGAGGATCACTCCCTCAAATATCTCGTTCGGTGAAAGGGGTTGGAGCGTCCCTCTCTTCCTTTTGGCGAGGTCCTTCACCTCATCAGGCGCGAGAGTCTGGATGGGTCCCCTGAATCCCTGCCTTTTATCCAGTTCCCTCAATCCCATCTCCATCGATTTTTGTGCGGCTCGTTGAAGGTTGAGGTCAAGGGTGGTATAGATTCTCAACCCCTCTTTATAGAGTTTCTCCTTGCCGTATTTTCTTTCGACCTGAATGCGGATGAACTCCGTAAAGTAAGGGGCTTTGCTGAAGAAGGCGCTCTCCCTCGGCTGAATCTTCAGGGGCGTCCGGAGGGTTTTTTCTTTCTGTTCCTGTGAGATGAAACCCAACTCCGTCATCCGTGTGAGGACATAATTCTGGCGTTCTCTGGCCCTGGGCAGGTTGTTGACAGGCGAAAAGCGGCTGGGAGCCTTTGCCAGGCCTGCGAGCAGGGCCATCTCTGGAAGATTGAGCTGTTCCACCCGCTTATTGAAATAACTTTCCGCGGCGGCTTCTATTCCATAGGCGCCGTTTCCCAGGTAGATATGATTGAGATAGAGAGAAAGGATCTCCTCTTTGGTCATATTCCGTTCAAGACCAAAGGCATAGGCGGCCTCTTTCAATTTTCGGAGAAAACTTCTCTTGGGGGTGAGGAAGAAGGTCTTGGTCACCTGCTGGGTGATGGTGCTGCCGCCCTGGACAATCTTTCCGGCGAGGAGGTTCTTCAGCGCTGCGCGGGCGATCCCTCTGTAGTCAATTCCCCTGTGCTGGAAAAACTCGGCATCCTCCGCGGCAAGGAAGGCCTGGATGAGAGGTTTTGGAATCTTCTCATAGGAGATCGGGATTCGATTGTCCAATAAGAATTTTCCCACGACCTCATCGTCTTCCGAATAGACAATGGAGTAGGCGTTGAGGCTTCGTTCCTTCAGGGAGGCAAAGTCAGGAAGTTGGCGGGAGAAATAGAGGAAGAGGAGCGCTCCGGAGAAGAAGAGCAGAAAGGCGGAGGAGAGAAAGGCGAGGATGATATAAAAGGCGAACCCCTTTTTCGTCTTTTTTTTTCTTGGATGTTTCGATCTTCTTTTTTTCTTATTCATAAGGACAGGGGGAGGGAATCAAAAAAGGGAAAGCCCTAGGATTGCCGGGTTTTCCCTTTTTTTGTAAAGACCAGGTGACTATTTCTTCCTTCTTGCCAGTTGCGATTTCAGATCTTCAACCTGCTTTTTCAAGGCGTCATTCTCGGCGGTCAAAGAACTAATCGCGGCCTCTTTCTCGGCGCCCTTCTGTATCTCTTCCTTCAGCTTCTGAATCTCAAGTTTCGATTTGTCATTGTCTGACTTGAGGTTGGTGTTTTCCGCTTTCAACTTCTCATTCTCCGCCTTGATGTCCGCTCCGCATCCGGCCAGGGCTGAAACGAGCATTCCGATCAGGAATAACGAAAGCATCAAAGATATGGCCCTCTTCATCTACCTATCACCTCCTTCACCATGGATTCTCATTTTTGTTTAACATTATAAGTCTCTCTTCGTAAAAAATCAAATCGTTTTTAAAGTACGAATTGCCGCACCTTATTTCAGCCTTTCGGGTCGGACCAAGTCAACCCATTGATTTTCAAGTAAAATCGTCCCAAAAGAAGGCGTTTTCTTGTCTTAGACCGCCATTTTCAGGGCTGAAATTAGCCCCGTAAGAAACCTCCGACTCTCGTAATTCGTAGGACCTGCCGTCCCCCATGACTTCCCGACCCACCGCCTTGATACCAAGTCTTTCCTTAGTATCTCTCACGAAGGCTTCGCTCCCAACGGCGATACTCTCACTCCACCCTACATCGCGTTCGCGCCCCTTTTTTTGAAGAGCTTCTTCCACTGTCCCGAAGGGAAGGGCTCCTGAAACTCCTGAAGAGGTGAGAAAGGTTGCGGAGGAGATCGGACTTGAGATAGGAGAAAAGTTAGAAAAAGAGCTGGAAGAGAAAGGAATCCTCTCCTTTTCGGGAAATGAACCTTCATCGAGAAAAGAAGT
>JAGXSW010000010.1 GCA_018333715.1 Syntrophaceae bacterium
CCGCTCAGTATCAACCCTGAGCCCCTCGGCTGTACTCGGGGCCTTGAGCTTGTCGAAAGGCATACTCCGGACGCCTGTCCTGAGCGAAGTCGAAGGGTCAGACAGGGGAGTCGAATGGGTTGATTTCAAATCGTTTCAATAGGGTTCTTGATAAACCAAATTTTCCCTTGCTTTTCGTTGGCAAATGTTATATTTTTATTTTCGGCAATTTTTGAAAGTAGAATGTGGAAGGTGGAATGTGGTTTTTCAGTAACGACTCGCCACTTTCTACTTTCCATCTGCGAGAGTGAAGCGATATGTCCGGACATTCAAAATGGAGCACGATTAAGCGAAAGAAGGGCGCGGCAGATGCCAAGCGAGGGAAGCTCTTCACCAAGATCATCAAGGAGATCATGGTTGCCGCCCGCTTCGGAGGGGGGGATATCAATGCCAATCCGAGGCTCCGAACAGCGGTTCTCGCCGCCAAGGCAGAGAACATGCCCAAAGACAATATCGAAAGGGCGATCAAGAAGGGGACCGGGGAACTGGAAGGGGTCCACTATGAAGATCTGGCCTATGAGGGGTATGGGCCGGGTGGCGTGGCCATGATTTTAGAAGTCCTGACCGATAATAAGAACCGGACCGTGGCAGACGTGCGGCACGTCTTTTCAAAGCATAATGGAAACCTGGGCGAGACCGGTTGTGTCTCCTGGATGTTTGAAAAGAAGGGATTGATCGTCATCGATAAGGGCGGCGTTGACGAGGACCGTCTGATTGAGGTAGCCCTGGATGCAGGCGCTCTCGATGTGAAGGATGCGGGGAAAGAGTTTGAGGTGACTGTTCCTCCTGGCAGCTTCGATGATGTGAAAAAGACCCTTGAAGAGGCAGGCTTTAAATTTAACACTGCTGAAGTGACCATGGTACCGCAATCCACAGTCCATTTGACTGGAAAAGAAGCTGAACAGATGCTTAAACTGATGGAGGGACTTGAGGATTCTGATGATGTCCAGAAGGTTTATGCCAATTTTGATATCACTGACGAAGAGATGGAACGCCTCAGTGCTTAGAAGCCATTTTTTTGTTCTGTTAAAAAAGCCACCGTATCATCACAATAAAGATGGGTGGCTTTTTTAACATCCGGAGAAGATCTTCCCGTGAAAGCGATTGGAATCGATCCTGGTCTGGCCATGACAGGCTTTGGAGTGGTTGAGACTCTTTCCCGTGGAGGGAATGCCTGCGATTGGGGAGCCATTCGGACGGAATCCGATTGTCCCATTTCCCTCCGTCTCAAAATCATTTATGATGGAATAAAAGAGCTGCTCGAAAAATGGAGGCCGGACCTTCTTGCCATGGAGCAGGTCTTTGTGCTCAAACAATTTCCGAAGGCAGCCATTCAGTTGGGAGAGGTGAGAGGAGTGATTTTTCTCGCCGCCCAGGAAAAGGATATTCCCGTGGTCGAGGTGAGGCCCACGGAGGTAAAAAGTGCGTTGACCGGAAGCGGCCGGGCGGATAAGAAACAGATTGAGAGGGCCATCCGGCAATTACTTAAGATTGAGGGATCCCTTGGGTCGAGCCATGCCGGCGATGCCCTCGCTTTAGCCCTGACCGGCCTTTCCCGAAGTAGAAACTTTAGATGGTAAGCTCTGCTTCTTCGAAAAGAAGCAGAGAAACAACAAATTCCAAGCATCAAATTCCAAATGAGCGCCAATGTTCAAAATTCCAATGTGATAAACGAAAAAGTTTTGAATTTGGATATTCGAATTTGGGTATTACTTTAGCGCTTTGCAAAATACTTCATAAAATCCCTCCCCACATCCCTTTGCAAAAGGGAGGAGAAATACTTCCCCCTTTGAAAAAGGGGGATTGAGGGGGATTTGGGGGTTTAAAAAGATGATCCGCTACATCGAAGGAAAATTATTAAAGAAGGAAGAGGATCGGGTGGTTATTCTGGCCAATGGAGTGGGTTATGAGATTCTCCTTCCCGCCATTGTTCGAAAGACCATCCAGCCCAGGAAGGCGGGTGAGGATGGAGAGGTCGTCAAATTCTACATCCATTACCACCAGACGGAGAGGCAGCCTAAACCCACGCTCATCGGATTCAACTACGAGACGGAGAAGGAGTTCTTCGAGAAATTCATCACGGTGGAGGATATCGGTCCACTCACGGCCGTGAAAGCCCTTGTCCAGCCCATCCCCAAGATTGCTAAGGCCATTGAAGAGAGGGATTCAAAGACCCTCGAAAGCTTGAAGGGAGTCGGAAGGAGGACTGCGGATAAGATCATCGCAACGCTTCAGGGAAAGGTGGGGAAATTCGCCCTGATGAGAGAGGATCAGATTCCGATTGAAGTGGAGGTCGTGGACTTTAAGAGACAGGTGGAGGAGGTTTTGGTGAGGGACCTCGGCCACAAAATGGGCGAGGCACAGAAACTGGTCTATGAAGCGATGTTGAGGAATCCGAATATCTCCACACCCGAGGAACTCTTTGAAGAGGTCTACCGGGGCCAAAAAGGGGCCTCATCTTAATCTTCCAGTTGCATAAACGGCCACGGGTAAACCGCTCTTCAAGGCTTCGGACGGCGATTGAGTTGACATGTTAAGGGAATCGGCGGACTTCGAAAAGGTGAACTCCAGCAGGGGTCGGAGACGTATGTGCTGACCGACTTAAAGGTTCGCCCCGAAGCCTTTACGACCGGTTCACCCATGTCCGTATGACTAAATTTTCTGCAATGTTAAGGTTAAAGGAGCAGGAAGATGACTGAAGAGGAGAAAGGGCTGGGTCAAGAGAGGCCGGAAATCGAGGATTACCTCGATCTGAGGCCCAAAAAGCTTTCGGAGTATATCGGGCAGGGACAGGTCGTCGAGACCCTGGAGATTGCGATCGAGGCGGCGAAGAAACGGGGAGAACCTCTCGATCACGTCCTCTTTCATTCCCCTCCGGGACTGGGAAAAACAACCCTTGCCCATATCATTGCCACCGAGATGGGCGTGCAGATCGTGACCTCCTCGGGCCCTGCCCTTGAAAAAGGAGGGGATTTGATCAGCATCCTCACCCACCTTGAGAAGGGGGATGTTCTCTTCATCGATGAGATCCATCGTCTTCCTAAGATCGTGGAGGAGTTTCTCTATCCGGCCATGGAGGATTTCTGTATCGACTTTATTTTTGATAAGGGAGCCCATGCGCGAAGCCACCGGTATCGGCTCGAGCGGTTCACGCTCGTCGGGGCCACTACACGGGCCGGGCTCCTATCCGCCCCGCTTCGTGAACGGTTCGGGATATTGAGGAATCTCGAGTTCTATTCTCTCGAGGAACTGGGCCGGGTAGTTAAACGCTCTGCAGCGCTTCTGGGCGTGCCCATCGATCGGGAAGGAACAGAGGAGATCGCCAAGCGTTCGAGAGGCACACCGAGAATTTCGAATCGACTTCTCAAGAGGGTGAGAGATTATGCAGAGATCCGCGGGAACGGGAAGATCACAAAAGAGATTACCGATGAAGCATTGCGTTTAGAAGGGGTTGATGAGATGGGTCTGACCAGTCTCGACCGGAGGTTCTTAGAGACCATCATCCGCTATTATAGGGGAGGGCCGGTGGGTCTGGAAGCGATTGCTGCGACTCTACAGGAAGAAGCGGACACGCTGGTCGATATGGTGGAGCCTTTTCTTCTTAAGATCGGCTTTGTGGCAAGGATGCAGAACGGAAGAAAGGCCACGGAACTGGCCTACGAACATTTCAGAATTCCCTATCATGAGTCCGGAAGACAGCTCACGCTTCCCACCCGCAAAAAGCATTAAGGATGTTTTGACGTATCCATCTCCTGCGCCTACCCTATTTCTTTATTGATTTTCCTGTCCTGATTTAGTAAACTCCCATCCATTAAAAGGATTTTCTAAAACATATATTTAGACTCCCCCCATAGTTTAGACGTGAGTCCGAAGTGGAAGAAAAACCATTAAACCCGGCCAAATCATAACCGGAACATTCTTTAACGAGCCTATGAGGGTGGAAACGGTTCGTGCCAATGGGCCTGACACATGAATAGAATTTCCGACATTCAGAAGGAATGCCCGCGCATGAGTTTGGGATCTGGTTCGTTCGATTTTGAAGAATCTGCGCTCGTCTGGAAAGGTGGGATGTCTCGGCAGAGGACAGAACGCTGGGTGGGAGAGGACACCTAAGTGGATATAGGTAATACCCAGTCAATTGGATGGATGCCATGACAGGGTTAATCAGGAGTTCCGGACGGGTTGTAATAATTCTTCTTATAGGAATCTCTCAACAGGGTGAGCGATTCTTTGACCTCGCTGAAGGATCGCTTTAACGCCTCATACTTTCTTTCCATCTCCGCATTTTGAGCCAGGGCCTCTTTGAGTCGGGACTGGAGTTCCCGGTTCTCCTCATGGAAATGGGAAGCCTCGCGTTCATTCAACCTTCCTTTGATCTTAACCAGTTCGTTCTGATCCATCTGGGATTCAAGTTCGCGAATCCGGAGAAATGCCTCATCCCTCTCCCTTCCGGTCTTTGTCAGGTTTTCTTTCAAGTTCTTCAATTCCTGCTGAAACTCCTGTATCTTCTGGAGGGCCTCGTCGTTCTCCTCTTTCAGATAGATCGACTCGGCATGGGCCTCTCTGAACCTCTGAAGTTCTTTCCTCTCCACCTCCAGCTCGTTTCTCAAGTCCTTATTGTCCTGAGCGAATTGATGAATCGTTTTCTGGTGAGATGTCAAATCCATCTCCAGGGCTTTCTTCGCCCGGCTTGAAACAAGAAGCTGGGTGTGGAGGTCCTCGATCAGCCCGAACACATCCATATCCTTGCCTGACTCCGTGGCCGGCCTGGAAGGTTCCAAAATAGCCCTTTTTTCGATCGGTTTCTCCGGAACCACTATCTCCTGAATCACTTCAGAGCGGTCCTCTTCAAGGGGCCGAAGCTCCTCTTCCTGTTCCTGAAGAAGAGGCTCCTCCGATTTCCTCATCTTCGGCATCTTTTCCGCCACACTACGGTCGAATCCATCGGCTGTCATGAGCTGCGTCTTTATCTTCATCTCTCGCCTCCTCCTTAACCTTCTTCAAAAAGGAAGCCTCTCCCACTCCCTTTTTTATCAATTATTTGAGCCGTTCCCTCATATAATCTTCCATCGCCTTTAACATCTCGACAATCTTCTCCACCTCTGACTTGATCTTATTGACCTCCTCCAGAACCAGGTTCGCCCTCTTGAGGTCGAATTCCAGAGCGGATCGCACAGTCAGGGAGGTGCGAAGTTCCGAATAGAGCGTATGGATCCGGTCCGTAATCTCTTCACGTTTGGGCTCCTCAACGATTTTCTTGATCGGGGAAACCACCTTAGATTCCGTGACATCCCAGGGTTTTTCAATCGATTCCTTGTTCAGGGTGTTGGGAAATTTCTGCGCGACATTGTTGGTAAACTCATCCGCCATCTCCGTTTCCTTTCATTCCGAAAATTTCTCCGATCAGGTTCTGTATATCCTCTGCTCCCTTTGAGGATTGGGCAAAGAGAAAGATGGGGGTTCCCTGACTGGTCGCCTCCGCTATCTTCGTATCCTGCCGGATGACCGTGTTGAGGAGATACTTCTTGTAATGGGTCTCCAGGGCCTTCTTCGAGCGCCTGCAGATCCGGTGGGACTCATTGTACCGGTTTAAAAAGATGAAGATGTTTTCAAAGACGAAAGAAAAATCCTCTTCAATCGTGGAGAGGGTCTCGAAGAGGATCTTGAGGCCATGATAGGAGAGGAAATCGGCCAGAACAGGGATGAGGAGGTCATTGGAGGCAAGGATCGCATTGAGGTTTAAGAGCCCGATGCTTGGAGAGGCGTCCATCACGATCACGTCGTAACTCTTTTCCATTGAACCAAGCAGTCGTTTCAACCGGAACTCCCTCGAGTTCATTGAAAAGAGCGAAAGCTCCACGGGCGAGAGATTGAGGTTCGATGGGATGATATCGAGCGTGGGGAGATCCGTTTTGATGATGACCTTTTCGACCTCCTCCTTTTCGACGAGCGCATTATAGAGGGTCTTGGGGTACTGCTCATTGTTGAGGCCCAAGCACTGGGTGAGGTGTCCCTGCGGGTCGAGATCGATCAAAAGGATCCGGAATCCCATCTGGGCGAGACGGAACCCATAAGAAGCCGAGAGGCTGCTCTTTCCTGTCCCACCCTTAAAGTTGAGGAAGAGCTGTTTCCGGACCGACGGGATGGACGATGGAATGGACAGGTAGTTGCGATATTTGACGACATCTTCCGGTTTGTAATACCGTTCTTTTCTCTCATTTCTCTTGGCTGGAGGGGTGATGCCCTGGGACTCCTTTTCGAGAAGCTCCTGCTTTGAGATTCCGAGGAGCTCGGCAAAGGCATGAGGAGAATAGACTCTGTCCCCAAAAATCTGAGCTTTTTGAATCAGAGGAAGAGATTGAAGCGCCATCGTTTTCGGTCTCAACTTCACCTCGGAAGGAGAATGGATATTTTTGTCGCCGGTCTTTCGATCTTTCTATTCAATTGGTCTCTTGCCCATTTACGAATATCCGGGTCAGCATCGGTCATCGCCTCCATCAACCGTTGCTCTCCTTCCTCGGGATAGAGGGTGACAAGGGAGAAGATGGCCGCCTTTCTTACCATTGAATCCTGATCCTTCGACATCTCCACGAGGATGGGCAAGACCCCTTCGATCTGGTTCCATCCCAGGAGAGTGGCGATTTTCCGTCTCACCCATGGGGAATCATCGCTAAGGAACTGCATGAGAAGATTCAAATCCATCTTCTCTTTGAATCGGAACATCCCTCTGAGGGCGACCATCCTGACCATGGGGTCATGATCCCTGAGATGTTTTTTCAAGAAAGGAGAAACGATTGGGCTCCCGAATGTGATCAGGGTGGAAAGGGCTTCCGCCCTCACGCGTGAATCGGGATCGGATAAAATCCCCCGAAGGAGGTCCAGGGTGATGGAGAGATGTGATTTCTCGAGATAATATTTTACGGCGAGAATCCTCACTTTCGGATCGGGGTGTTTGAGATCTGCCTTTGCCTGTTTAAGAATCTCCCTGGTCGCGTGGGTTTCGGGATCGAGGTTGTGAGATGAGGCAAAAGATCTGCATGGATCTTTCGCCTCATCAGGCAAAGGGAGAATTCGATCCAAAGGGTTATTTTCCATCCCCATCGATTTCAGATAGATCAGCCGAAAACGATCTGTCACAATGACTTCCTCTTATATGCCAAAATCCTTCTGGAAAACTCTTTCTTTGAAGGAGTCTTTGAATTCTAATTTCAACTGTTCAGAATATTTATCCAGGAGCATATCCAGGGCCTCTCTTACATAGACGGCCTGGGGCACCTTCGTCCTATCTGATAGTTTCTTCAGGGCTTCTACCTGATCGCTGTTAATATAGATTGTTCTGGCAACCTTTGTCTGGGACAAGTAAGCCCCTCCCCCAATAGTTTAAAACACAATACAATACAATACATTTATTGTCAAGAAAAAAAATGAAGCCCCTCAAAAATTATTTCTTTGGGAATTAGAGGAACATCGCGAGTAGGTTCCAATACCGGTCTATGGCGGGGTTACGTGGGATGCCAAGATTCCACCTCGGTGGGATCCGTTACTGTCTCAATCACAGTTCAATTCTTCAGCCGAAGCCCTCCCTATTTTCTGTCCCAGCCGTTCAATGGAAAGCGTTCTGATTTGAAGGACGGCCCACACAATGTCGCCTCTCAGTATTCGGGCCATCCTCCCACCTCAACCGACAGACCTTCCTTGGCCATGGCTTGCTCGAATTTTCTATCCAGTTTGGCGCACTCCCTTGCCAGCCGGTCCGGTCGCTTAAGCAGGTTTTCATCTAATATTATGGCCACTTTTGCTGTGCTCATTTTACTATCTCCTCTGGTATCACAAATTATCATACCGTTATCGTTTTATCAAGCGAGCGCTTGGATGCACTCATCTTTTAACGAGAATAGCCTGCAGCATGAAATTCTGGGCTTTCCTCTCTACGGACCGATTGACGGGAGGGGATGAAATTTGAGTTCTTTTACAGGATAGTGTTTTATATTGCAGGTGACCAGAATCAAATCATATAAAACGCAAGTACTGGCAATGATCGCATCGGGCAGATCCAAAGTGACCCCTTTTGCTTTATACTCCCGAATGATTTGAGCAGCCTTATTTGCAATCTCGATATGAACATCAAAAATTTTTAAAGATCTTAGAAAACGGTCTGTTTTTTCCTCCTCCCCTTTCTTCACTCCCAATTGAACTTCGAGGACAGTAAGGGCTGAGCAACCCGGCAATCCAAAGCTCTGTATATCTCTAAGCATCTCCATGATTTCCCTTCTGCCTCGAAGATGCCAGATGATCACATCGGAGTCTAAAAGGAATTTACTCATTTTAAAACTCCTTCACCCTTTTACGGTAAGATTGTCTTTTCCCTCTCACGTAGCGCTCTATATCTTTGTTGGTTCTTAATTCAGGATGATTTTGGTCAGCCCATGCCCCATGTGTCTCTTCAAGGGTTTTTAGAAATCTTTCTTTTTCCAGTTTTTCTCGAGTGGCTTCAGCAATAAAAAGACTTCTCTTCTTCTTACCCGCAATTTTATCCACTTCTTCCAGTATCTCAGTAGGGATAACCAGGTGAGCTTTCGATTTCATAAGGGCCACCTCCTATGTCAACAAATAGTTCCATATGAAGTATACAATTTTGTGGCACTTTGTCAAGGCTTCAAATGACCTGAATATGGAAGTGAAAGGGGGGCATTAGAGATTTTTAAGAATGACAGGCATTAGAAAATGCGCCCTAAATTAGCATGCGCTATTGGATTAACCGTTTCACCAAGTCCTCAGCCTCAATGATAATGATTCCCCCTCAATTACGGAATGTAAAATGTAATATGCAACTATCTAAGAAAAACAGCCTTTCGTGCACTAACTCAAGTCTTTGAAATCACCTTCCCAGGGAATCACTCGCTCCGGCTTGATCTTTTTCGTCTTGGTGGCAGTTCCCGTCTTCAGCCTAATGGAATGTTTGCGTACGCTTAAAGGGATTGGGCCGCAATTTTTTCCTTTGCCAGCAGGGTCCGCTTGGTCTGTGTTCCCCAACGATAACCACCTGGGCGCCCATTTTTCAGTACTACCCTATGACAGGGAATTATGAGAGCAGTCGGATTGGAAGCGCATGCTTGGGCCACGGCCCGAACCGCTTTGGGATGGCCTATGGTCTCGGCCACCTCTGCGTAAGAGCGAGTTTGACCATAAGGGATAGCGCGCAGTGTTTCATAAACCCGCCACTGAAAGGCGGTGACTCGTACATCCAGAGGTAGATTCAGATCGGGTTGCTTTCCATCAACATATTTTAAGAGGGCGCTGACATACTCACCCAGTCCGGCCTCATCTCGGCGAATTTTGGCAGCCGGGTACTCATCGGATAGGGCACCTTCCAGGGCCACATCGGATTTTCCGATGCTGACCGCAGAGATTCCCTTCTCTGTTGCAGCCACCAGCAATCGCCCAAGGGAGGAATTGATAATTGTATAGCGGATGCACATGCCTTTCCCTCCTCGCAGATAGGTGCCGGGTGTCATCCCAAGACGAGTGGACGCTCCTTCGTAAAGTCGACTGCTGGAGCCATATCCGGCTTCATAAAGTGCAGAGGTTACATCTTTCCCATTCTTGAAGAGGCCTTTTAACCGGCGCACGCGGCAGGCCTCAGCATACTGCTTGGGCGTAATGCCCATATTGCGTTTGAAGATGCGCTGTAGATGGTAAGGGCTAACTTGTACATACTTGCCCATGGTGGCGAGGGTTAACGGTTCTTCCAAAGAATCGTAATTCTCAATGTAACGGCAAAGACGCTGGACCAGGTTCACTTGAGGGTCCTGATCTATCACTTCGTCCGGCCGACAACGGCGGCAAGGGCGAAAACCTGCCTGTTTCGCCGCTTCAGGCATTCGGAAAAAAGACACCTGATCCTGTCGAGGCCGTCGGGCAGGACATGATGGGCGACAGTAAATTCTTGTTGAGTGCACCCCATAAATTGCATAACCGCCTTATTTGGGAGAGTGGCTTTTGTTTATTTCCGATTGAACTGTTGTATGGAATGGTAAATTGAGAAAATCACCATTTCAGGGAGGAATCACCAATAAGTTTATGGATTATGAAAGGCAATTCCTGGCTTTTATAAAAATAAAAACTTACCTGGAGAAAAGATCATAATCCCCTGGCACAGATTAGGACACATGACCATGAACCGATAATATTTGACACTGTTTCAATGCTTATGATATAAATGATCAAAATCGAATAGGTGTTCAGGTGGCTTGAAGCCCCAAAAGGGAACCCCGTGAGAATCGGGGACGGCCACGCCGCTGTAATCGGGGACGAAACCTGCCGGTAACCACTGCCCTTCGACAAGCTCAGGGTGGGAAGGGGCAGGAAGTAGGATGATCCGTAAGCCAGAAAACCTGCCTGAATGCACTTCACGATGGGTCTTCGGTGGAAGGCGGTGAAGGGTGATGTTGAAAAAACCCGGTCTTTCTCCCGAAGATCGGGTTTTTTTTCGCTCTATGGAGCACCAGTCAAAGATGTTTTCAAAGTTTTAGAATGCGTTTTTTTTATGTAGTCGCAAAGCACCGTCATTTTATTTATAGTCGTTAACTTAACCGGCTATCCGACGCATTGATTACTTAAAGGTTTCCGCTCTAAAACTTTTTCAACATCCCTGACCGATGCCCCATAGAGCTGAGATGTATTTTTTCAACATATCAAGATGAACGGAACCTGGAACCTCAAACTCTTTATACCCATTTCCTTGGGACTCCACTTCTTTGTCCTTTCCCTTCTTTCCATCCTCTTGCCGGATTTTAAGATCACTCAACTTCCGCCTCTAAACATGGAGGTCTCTTTTCTTCCTCTGGTAAGGGAGGACAAAGAATCCCCCAAAAGAGTGGAAAATAAGTTTAAAGTTCGGAGTAAAGAAGAGGAACCGTTAAGAATAGTTGATAAAAAAGAGGAGGAGATCAAGAGTGAACCGCCTGTGACAGGTCATGAAGAAAGGAAGGTATCTCATGTTGAAAAGGTAGAGGTGGCGCTTCCCGCACAGGAGCAGGAACCTGTATCCACTTCACCTGTTCAGAGCGATGTTAAAATCGTTTCCGCCAGTGAACCAAAGCCATCTCCATCAAACAATGAGAAAATTGAAATGGGGAGCAAGCAGGAAGAAAGAGTCGTCATGGCATCGCTCGGAAATCCCGTTTCTTCCGTCAATCCCTCTGAAAAGTCATGGATGGCAATGAAGAGCCCATCCTTATCTGAAAGTGAAATCCTCTTTGCCCAACCCAGGTATTCTGAAAACCCCAAACCTCTCTATCCTCAAGAGGCAAGAAAAAAGGGATATGAAGGAGAGGTTTTGCTCAGGGTTGAGGTCTTATCCAACGGACGCGTGGGAGAGATCGAGGTCAGGCGTTCTTCGGGTCATGAGGTTCTGGACCGTTCTGCCATTACAACCGTGAAGCAGTGGAGATTTGTCCCTGCGAAAAAGGGTGAAACCCAGGTTCCTGTATGGGTGAATATCCCCGTCGCATTCCAACTTCGATGATTGATTCGTTACGGAAAAAATATTTTCACCCTCACCCTGCCCCTCTCCCCCGCCTGCTCCCGCTTGCGGGATTCGGCGGGCAGGCATCGAGGGGGAGGGGAAAGACAGTTTTTTCCCATCAAGGGAGAAAGAGAGGGGGATTTCTTTTTATTCTTTGCATGCTCATTCTTTTTGCCCCATCTTTTTCATATTCGGCCACATTAAAATTAAAAGATGAAGTCGGAAGGGAAGTGACGTTTCCTTTTCCTCCGAAGCGGATTGTCTCCTTAGCGCCCAACATCACTGAAATCCTCTTCAGCCTCGGCCTGGATGAAGAGGTGGTGGGCGTCTCCATCCACTGCAACTACCCTGAGAAGACGAAGTCCAGGGTCAGGGTCGGAAGCTATATCAGCATTGACTTTGAGCGGGTCATCTCCCTCAGACCCGACCTGATCATTGCGACAGGGGCTGGAAATCCAAGGGAGATGGTGGAGCGGCTGGAGAGATTGGGGTTTCCAACTTTTGCAATCTTTCCAAAAAGATTTGATGATGTCCTCCAGAGCATTCGTCACCTCGGTCAGGCGGTGGGCCGAGAGAGGGAGGCCCACTCGATTATCCAATCCATGCAGAGACGGAAAGAGAGAGTGGTCGAACGGACTAAAAACCTTTCCCGTCCAAAAGTCTTTCTCCAGATCGGAGAAGCGCCCATTGTGACGGTCGGAAAAGGAAGTTTTGCCGACGATCTCATCCGTCTGTCAGGCGGCGAAAATATTGCGGGAAATGATAGAGAGATGTATCCCCGGCTGGGAATGGAAGAGATTCTGAAGAGATCGCCGGAGGTGATTGTCATCAGCTCCATGAACCCGAAAGGGGATTATGAAAAGGTCTTTCGTGAATGGGAGCGATGGAAGATGATCCCTGCCGTAAAACAGGGTAGAATTCACCTCATCGATTCAGACCTGATCGATCGCCCCTCGCCCAGAATCATCGATGGACTGGAGGAGATGGCAAGGCTTCTTCATCCGGAAAAGTTTAAGAAACCAATGCAAAATTAGCACCCCTCACCCTTCCCCTCTCCCCAATGGGGAGAGGGAGGGGGTGAGGGGGCATTGAGACTTGAATGAAAATCCTTACCCTCAAAAAAGTCGTTACCGTTTCTCTTCTTCTCACCTTGCTTCTGGCATTGGTTATTCTGTTCTCGGTGATGGTGGGGAGCGTGAAGGTTGATCCCGAACGTTCCATCTTGATCCTTCTCCAGTCACTTCTGGGCCTGACAGAGACCGAGACTGAGATGGAACGGACGATCATTCTCTCCCTCCGATTTCCCAGGGCTTTACTGGCAGGACTGGTCGGAGCGGGGCTTTCTGTCTCAGGAGTCATCTTTCAGGCCCTTCTGAGAAATCCCCTGGCCGACCCCTATATCCTCGGCGTCTCCAGCGGCTCAGCAGTCGGAGCGATCATTGCGATTTTTCTGGGGTTGAGCACGCTATCGTTTGGTCTCCCACTTGCCTCGTTTGCAGGCGCGCTCATCACCATTGCCCTGGTCTTTTATTTCGGAAAACAGGAAGGCAAGATTCATCCCAATATCCTCCTTCTTGCCGGAGTCATCACAGGGTCTTTTCTTTCTGCCATCATCATGTTCTTCCTTTCCATCTCCCAGAAGGAGGAGCTCCACACCATCATCTTCTGGTTGATGGGAGACTTCAGCTTTGCAAATCCCCGGGCGATCGGCATTGTCCTTCCCTATATTGTGGCGGGCTTTTTCATTCTCTACTATCAGTCCCGCCACTTAAACCTGATCCTT
>JAGXSW010000011.1 GCA_018333715.1 Syntrophaceae bacterium
GAAAAAGGATTTCGTCGGCAGTAAATGCCGACGCTACTACAAGAAAAAGGATTTCGTCGGCAGTAAATGCCGACGCTACTACAAGAAAAAGGATTTCGTCGGCAGTAAATGCCGACGCTACTACAAGAAAAAGGATTTCGTCGGCAGTAAATGCCGACGCTACTACAAGAAAAAGGATTTCGTCGGCAGTAAATGCCGACGCTACAAGATTTTTAAGAGCCATGATTCAACAAAAACTTCGAGAAAAAGCTAAGGAACTGCTTGCCAAGAAAGAGGTCGATCTTGTCATAGGGTTCAGTGACTGGACTTTACCGCTCAGGACAACCCCTGTTTTCATCAGGACGCCGGAGGGAGCAGAGCGCCTGGTCTGGAACTCCTTCTGCGAGAACAATCTGGCCGCCTACCTTCATAAATTCAGCCGTTTAAAAGTCGGCCTCGTTGTGAAAGGCTGTGACGCCCGCTCTGTGATCGCTTTAAATCTCGAAAAGAGATTTCCGAATCATCCTCCTCTTCTCATCGGAGTAGTCTGCCAGAGACTGGTGGATCGGAAAAAAGTGAAGAAAGCCGTAAAGGGAGAAATCCTTCATGCGGTTGAGCAGGGAGACCTTCTCCTGGTCAAGGGGGAAAACTTTGAGGTCTCTCTCAAGCGGGACGACTTTCTCTATTCCTCCTGCCGAAGCTGCATCCATCGAACGCCGCATCAGGCTCATATCCTGATAGGAGATCCCGTGGAAGAAGTCTCTCTCGTCGAGGCGCATCCGGATGTGGATGAATTTGAGAGAAAGTCTTCCGAAGAACGATGGAAATTTTTTGAGAAGGAAACGAGTCGCTGTCTTCGGTGCTACGCCTGCCGGGAAGCCTGCCCCATGTGTTACTGCGGGGAATGCTTTGTGGACAACTCCCGCCCGAAGTGGATCGAAAAGAGCCTCTCTCCATCCGACCTCGCATTCTATCATATCGTAAGGGCTTACCATCAGACAGGGAGATGTTCGGGCTGCGGCGCCTGTGAGCGGGCCTGTCCCATGGATATTCGGCTTACCTATCTGACACAGAAATTAAATCAGGAGGTCAAGGACCTCTATGGGTTCGAAACAGGAATCCAACCGGAGGCCGCTCCTCCTCTTTCGACGTTCGATCCGGAGGATCATCAGGAATTCATCAAATGAAATTAAAGTTGGATAAGAAAGATGTTGAGAATTTTCTTAAAGGCCTGATCGAGGGATACGATCTCTACGCCCCTGCCCAACTGACTGAAGGGGTTTCCGTCTTCAAAAAGATCGATCGCCCCGAGGAGGTCAATCTGACGCAACCGGTGACTCAAAAACCGGCGAAAGAGGCTTTCTTCCCGCAGTCCGAAGTCATGTTCCGTTATGAGGAGGCGGGGAACCGGGGCCAGGTCATTTCCGCGGAACAAACCAAAAGAGACAGGATCCTTCTCGGAGCCCGGCCCTGCGATATTGAGGCGATCTCCATCATTGAAAAGGTCTTTACAGGGGAAGATTATACGGACGTCTATTTTCTTGAAAAGAGAAAGAAGACGACAATCATTGGCCTGGGTTGCAACCATCCCCTCTCCACCTGCTTCTGTTCCTCAACAGGAGGGGGGCCCTTTCATCGGGCCGGGTCCGATCTCTTCTTCACCGATTTAGGCGAAGCCTACTTCGTTGAACTGCTCACTGAAAAGGGAACGGCTTTCCGCGAGAACAAGTTCTTCAAGGAGGCCGATCCAAAAGATTTGGCTCTGCTCAAAGAACTTGAAGATAAGGCTTTTCAAAAGGTCGACGGTTCGGTCCCCGTGGAGGGAATAGAAAAAAGGTTGGACCTCATGATCGAAAGCCCATTCTGGGACAGTATCCATGAGAAATGTATCGGCTGTGGAGTGTGCACCTTTCTCTGCCCCACCTGCCACTGCTTTGACATGACCGATGAGGCCGTCAACCTCAAAGGACAACGGGTCAGAAACTGGGATTCCTGCCTCTTCCCGATCTATTCGCTTGAAACCTCCGGCCATAATCCCCGGCCCACGGGCCGGGAGCGAACCCGGCAGAGATTGATGCACAAGTTCAACTATTTTCCTAAGAACTTTGGCAGGGTTGCCTGTGTGGGTTGCGGACGATGTATCCTCTACTGTCCGGTTCAATTTGACATCCGGGAGGCGCTCCTTTACGCCTCTGCCAGGAGGGCAAAAGGATTGAAAGGAAAGTCCAGATAACAGATCCATGAAAAATCCATATCTTCCCATTCCAATGATGCTGAAAAAAGCTCAGATCGAGACGAGCGACCGATTGCTTCGGACCCTCGAATTGGGCTTTAAAAATAAGGAGGATGAAGAATCCTTTCGGTTCGTTCCAGGGCAATTCTGTGAACTCTCCATTTTGGGAAAAGGGGAATCTCCTCTCGGAATCGCTTCTTCTCCGACAGAACAGGGGTTCTTAAAATTTACGGTCAATAAAGCCGGCGTGGTGACGACAGCGCTTCATCATATCGAAGAAGGTTCGGAGATCGGAATCCGCGGCCCCCTCGGCAATGGATATCCGATCGACCGTTTCGAAGGAAAGAACCTTCTGGTGATCGGCGGTGGATTTGCCTTCACGACCCTGCGATCACTGGTCGCCTATTATCTTCATCCGGAGAACCGGGCAAAGGTGAAACAAATCACGGTCATCTATGGAGCGAGGATGCCGGGCCTCCTGCTTTACAAGGATGAGCTGCTTGAATGGGAGAAAAGGAATGATTTAAAATTGGTGACGACAGTGGATTGGGGAGATAAGGACTGGAAGGGAAAGGTGGGCCTCGTCCCAAATGTCCTTGAAGAGGTCGCCCCTTCATCAGAAGATACTTATGCGGTCATCTGCGGGCCGCCGATTATGATTAAATTCACCTTTCCAAAGTTGATGGCCCTCCGATTTCCCAATGAGCGGATCTTCACCTCACTGGAGAAGAGAATGAAATGTGGAATTGGGAAATGCGGGCGTTGCAACATTGGCCATCTCTATGTTTGCAAGGACGGCCCTGTCTTCAGTTATGCGCAGTTAGAAAAATTACCAAAAGACTATTGAGACCCACCCATTCCCTCCCCCCCTTTTGCGGGGGAGGGTGAGGGAGGGGGGGGGGAAAGGGAGAGAACATGGACACCATCAAAGAATTGATCAACATCGTAGGCGAGAACAATGTAAAGACGGATCAGATCGAACGGCTCTGTTTTTCGCGGGATATGTCTGTCCATGAGGGCATCCCCGATGCCATCGTCTTTGCGAAAACGACCGAGGAGGTGTCAAAGATTCTCAAATTTGCCTCTGAAAACGATATCAAGGTCATCCCCCGGGGATCAGGAACCAGCACGACCGGCGCTGTCCTGGCCTGTTTCGGGGGCGTCATCCTCGATGTCAGCCGGATGAATAAGATCAAAGAGGTTCAGAAAAAGGACGGCTATGCGGTTGTAGAACCCGGGGTCATCTGCCAGCATTTGAACAACGCCCTTGCCCCCACCCACTTCTTTCCTCCCGATCCGGGAAGCGCCGCGATCGCCTCAATCGGCGGAATGGTATCCACCAATGCAAGCGGCAACCGGGCAATCAAATACGGCGCAACCAAAGACTACATCATGGGTCTGGAAGTTGTTCTGGCAGATGGAAGGGTGATGAGAACGGGTTCGCTCGTTCCAAAAACCTCTTCGGGGTATGATCTTGCCCATCTCTTCTGCCGGGCCGAAGGAACCCTTGGAGTGATCACAGAGATTACGGTGAGAGTCCTTCCCATGCCCGAATATATCGCCTTTGCCCAGTCCAGGTTTCCTTCGGTCGAAGATGCAGGGAAGGCGGCTGAGGAAATCATTACCTCCGGCATCCCTCTCTCTTCTTGTGAAATTCTGGATCGGCTCTCCATTGATGTGGTCAATAAGGCCATGGACCTCAATATTCCTGACAATGTGGAATGTATCCTGTTTATTGAGATCGATGGGAACAAGCAGGCAGTCAAAGAAAACATCCAGAAGATCGACCGGATCTCAAAGGAATGCAACGGCCTGGGCAATCAGTGGGATGATGATCCGGCAAAACGTTTAAAGATGTGGGCAGGTCGCCAGGGTCTTGTTCCTTCTCTCTCAAAGATAAGAAGAGGAGCGAAGCTGATCCCCTTTGTGGAGGATTTCGGTGTTCCCATGTCCAGGATCCCGGAAACGATACGGGAGCTTCAGAAGATTCGCGATAAATACGATTTCCCCATTCCTATCTTTGGACATATCGGTGATGGGAATCTCCACGCCACACTGATCATCGACGGTCGGAATAAGAAGGAATGGGAAAAAGTGAAACCGATTGCCCAGGAGTTTATTGACCTCACTTTAAAATTTAAAGGAACCCTGACAGCGGAACATGGAATCGGCGTGGCCAAGGCTTCCTTTATCCATAAAGAGCTGGGGCTAAGTCATGAGGTGATGAAAACGATCAAGAAAGCATTAGATCCGAAGAATATACTGAACCCGGGCAAAATGGGTTTTGACGATGCCGTCAAAGATATTTTCGACCCCTTTACGTATAAAGAATTTGTGGAGGCTCCGGACCAGATCAAGAGTTTCGGTCCGGCCGCCGATAATGAGATCTTTGCCTGTATCAATTGCGGATTCTGCCGGGCAGGCTGTACGGTTTTTGCCCTTACGGGTCTGGAATCGGAAAATGCCCGTGGAAGGGTCATCCAGGCTTACTATATGATGAAAGGATTGCTGGAGCCTTCCAGGGAGGTGGCGGAAAAATTCTATCTCTGCACCACCTGCCTCAACTGTAAAGCGACCTGCCCTGCCGGCGTGGTCGTCTCTGAGATTGTGGAAGCCGGACGCCGGAAACTGGTCGAGGCCGGATTCCTTCCTGAAATCCATAAGACATTGATGGAGAATCTGAAAGCAACCGGAAATCCCTTTGGAGAACCGAGAGAGAAACGGACCGATGTCTATCCGTCAACTTTTCAACCCAGGAAGGGTCCGGTCGATACGCTCTTCTTTCCCGGTTGCGTTGCCTCCTATCAGGATGTCAACATCATTCCCAATCTCATGAATCTCTTTGACAGAGCCGGAGCCTCCTACACCGCCCTGGGAAAAGATGAAAACTGCTGCGGATATATCTCCTATCTGGTTGGGACGGAAGAATTCAAGGAGGTGGGCAAAAAGAATCTCGATGCCTTCTCAAAAGTTCAGCCCAAGCAGATTGTGACCACCTGTGCCGGTTGCTATAAGACCTTTAAAGAGATCTACCCCAAGCACCTCACCTTCAACACACCGGTGCTTCATGCGATCGAATATCTCGATCAGTTGATTCAGGATGGGAAGTTGAAGTTCAAGAATGGAAACCCGATGAAGGTGGCCTACCATGACCCCTGCGATCTGGGTCGCCATCTCAACATCTTCGAGCCCCCGAGAGAATTGATCAAGAAGGTTCCCGGAGTCACCCTAATCGAATTCAAGAACAACCGGCTTTTGGCAAAATGCTGTGGCGGTGGTGGCGGAATGAAGGCATTCAATAACGAACTCTCCGGCGAGATTGCCTATCAGCGTATGCTTGAGGCTTTGGAAGTTGGAGCGGATACGGTCGTCTCCGCCTGCCCGGCCTGCAAGTCCAATCTCCAGTTGGCCGCCGCAAGGCTCCGAAAGGAGAAAAAAGGCCGCCTCAAAGTGATGGATATCACGGAACTGGTGGGAGAAGCAATCGCCTAAAACGCAAAATTTCGAAGCACCTGCCTGCGCGAAGCCCCGCCTCCAGAAGCCTTGCGGAGGGCAGGCGCTTCGGCATAGGCAGGCGAAGCTCGTGCGAAGCATCCCGAAGGGATCAACTCGAAACAAATTCAAATGTTGATGGTCTCGTAAAAAGTCGAAAAATCCTAATGATCGTCATTCCGGCGAAAGCCGGAATCCAGTCTTTTCGAATAGTTATAAATTCTCTGGACTCCGGTTCCTGCCGCAGGACCGGAGTGACGACTTTTTACAAGTTCATCAGGATTAGTTTGGGGGGATTTAAGACGCTATGCGCTAAGCGCTCTGCGCTATGCGTTATTTCATAAGGTAGTCCCTCCAGACCTCTTCCATCCGATCGACCATTTCTCTGAATTCGTAGAGGAAGGCCATCTCGTTGAGGTAATCTTCGAGCGTACGGGCGGTCGAAGTCTCCACAAATCTTCTGCAGGTCTTTCTCAAGGCTGGCCGAAGCTGATCACACCCAAACGCCTTTGTAAGTTTTTCATCGAGAGGCAGGCGTGAATAGGCCGTCTCCGACCGGTCATAAAATCTTCCATGAATGCAGCGCAGGCATCTATTCTTTCTTAACTCAATCGCCCGATCGATCTCCTCATCCGCTGCCTGCCGGATCATCTTTTTGAGGAGGGACGCCCTCTCCTTATGACTCATCGTCCTTGTCAACAGGGCGATCTCCCTCTTCGTCTCCTCAATCGACCGTGAAATCCCGCTCTTTACAATCTCCGGAGTAAGAACCCGCTCCATCCGGAGCAATCTTATCTCCTGAAAGACCAGCGTCTTAACCCCCAGTCTCAATACTCCTCTCAATTCCTTATCCAATGGCATAGAAGTCTATTAGCAAAAAAAAGATTGTTTGGCAATATTTTAAATGCCCTTCTTTTAGGAAATTACCATTTCTTTGATTAACAAAAACAGTTTACTTTTTTCGTTGATCATGCGGAACCTTAATCTCCACATTGGCTTGACTACGGTTGCCTGAAGCATCTCCGGCAGTAATCGTGATCGTGTAAATACGGCCATTCCCTCTTCCGGATCTCTCCGACCGAAGCTTCAGGGTGATGATCCCGTTGATTTGATCAATCACCGGCTCCGTCCAATCCGGACTCGTATCCCCGTCTCCCAACCCATCCTGAGGCTCATT
>JAGXSW010000012.1 GCA_018333715.1 Syntrophaceae bacterium
GAATGGGCCTCATCGTAACCACCATGGGTCCATAAAAAACACCTGAGGGCTTGCAAGGAATACTGGAGATAAACATCGGGACATTCTTTTTCTCTTCAATATGCCGGACAGGAACGTTCGCCCGGAGCAACGCCTCTTCAAAAGAAAAACTACAACCCAGGAGAAAGGTGACGAAATCAGACTTCCAGAGACTTTTGATTTCTTTGACGGTCGTTTCTAATTTACCTATTTAAGGGTAAGAATTTAAGACGATACACGTAACCCCTTGACTAAACGGGCGTCTTAACCTTTACCTTTTGACCCTTGACCTTTATCTTCATAGAGAAACCTTCCTTTTCAACTAATCTTTCATAAAAAAATTTCAGGGCTTTCTCGGTGGCCTTTTCTTTGATCTCTCTGCGGCTTCCCTCTAAAATTAATTTAATCACCCATGTCCTTTTGCCTTTGGCTAAACCGATGAAGACAAGCCCAACAGGTTTTTCTTTTGTCCCTCCTGTTGGTCCCGCAATGCCCGTTGTGGATAACCCGAAGTTTGTACTAAAAGCCTTTCGAACTCCTTGAGCCATCTTTTTCGCGACCTGAGGGCTTACCGCTCCATATTTCTTTATATCATCTAATGGAACCCCTAAATGCCTTGCCTTGGATTCATTGCTATAAGTAATCATTCCTCCCATGAAATAGTCCGAGCTTCCGGGGACATCGGTAATGCGGTCGTTGATCAGCCCGCCCGTGCAGGACTCTGCAATGGAGAGCGTGCAGCTTTTTTTTCTTAAATGATCTCCGATCGCTTTTTCTAAAGATTTTTTCGTCACTCCACCCCCACCCTCGCCCTCCCCCGTCAAGGGGGAGGGTAATTTTTTTAGGAGAGATAGTTAAAAAGGGATAATGATCAAACGAAGAATCACATTGGCAAAAATTCCGGCCATGACATCATCCAATACCACCCCAAATCCTCCTCCCACTTTTTCGAAACGCCGGATGGGAAAGGGTTTGAGAATATCGAAAAACCGGAAAAGAATAAATCCGACCAGTATGAAGAGAGGTGTTTGGGGAACCCAGAGCATTGCAACGAAGAAGCCCATCATCTCATCGATGACGATCCTCTGGTCGTCCTTCTTTCCAAAATATTGTTGTGCCTGTCCCGAAATCCAGCACGAGAGGAAGAAGAAGGTGATCAGTGTCAGTTCATAAAGAGGGAATGACATTTCAGAGAGGAAGTAATAGATGGGGATGGCAAGGAGCGTGCCCAAAGTCCCTGGGGCTATGGGAGAGTATCCTGCTCCGAAGCCAGTAGCCAATATGACGATAAAACGTCTCATCTTTCGATTGAAGATTTGGGGTGATGGGGAGATAGGGAAATGGGGTGATAGCTCCCCATCTCCCTATCCCCTTATCTCCCTATCCTTTTTTTAGAGTCTGACAACGATTCCTTTTTCTTTCAGGAATGATTTGACCTGAGCGATCGTATATTCCCGGTAGTGGAAAATGGAGGCCGCAAGGACAGCGCTCGCTTTCCCCAGGGCAAGCCCCTCGTAAAGATGCTCCAGCGTCCCTACGCCACCTGAAGCGATGACCGGAATATCCACGCTCTCCGAAATGGTCCGGGTCAATCCGATGTCATAGCCATCCTTTGTCCCATCCCGGTCCATGCTGGTCAGGAGGATCTCGCCTGCCCCCAACTTCTCCATCTCCCTGGCCCAGAGGAGGGCGTCGATCCCTGTCGGAACCCTTCCTCCATGCGTGTAAACCTCCCAGCCCTGCCCTCTTCTCCTGGCATCGATGGCGATGACAATGCACTGGCTTCCAAAACGCTTCGATGCCCTTTCCACAAAAGAGGGATCCTTTACTGCGGCGGTGTTGATCGAAACCTTATCCGCACCCGCTTTCAGGAGCTTCCGGATATCTTCAAGATTTTTTACGCCCCCTCCCACAGTGAGGGGAATGAAGATCTCTTCTGCTGTCCTCCGAACGATATCGATGAGGATCTCCCTCTTCTCGTGGGAGGCGGTGATGTCGAGAAAGGCGATCTCATCAGCGCCCTGCTCATCATAGACCTTTGCGTTCTGAACCGGATCGCCTGCATCCTTCAGGTCTACAAACCGGGTTCCTTTGACCACCCTCCCATCCTTTACGTCAAGACAGGGGATGATCCTCTTTGCTAACATTTGTCTGTGCTCCTATTATGCCATCACTGAAAAATGTTTCCTCCAGCGCAAATAATATTGGGGAGTTGGGGTTGTGGGGAGATGGAGTGAAAAATCCTCCCCATCCCCCTATCTCCCTATCTTCCCATCTTTCTTTGTTAAGCGTATGGCCTCTTCCAAATCAATACTGCCTGTGTAGAGGGCGCGGCCGATAATGACTCCGATCACCCCATCCCGCTCTAACTCCAAAAGATCCTCGATGTCTTCGATTCGAGAAACTCCTCCCGAGGCAATCACCGGAATGGAAACGGAGCGAGATAAATTCCTGGTGGATTCAAAGTTTAAACCTGTTCCCATTCCATCTCTCTCAATATCCGTGAATATGATGCTTGAAAGGCCGATCCCTTCGAACTGCCTTGCGAGTTCAATAGCCTCCATGGAGGCAACCTCTTGCCAGCCCTCCACAGCCACCTTTCCTCCTTTGGCATCGATGCCGAGGATCACCTTTCCTGGATATTGATGGCAGGCCTCTGTGAGCAGGCAGCGATTCCTGAGGGCCGCTGTCCCCAGGATGACCCATTCAGCGCCGGAATGGATGTAATCCTCAATCGCAGCCAGATCCCGGATCCCTCCGCCTATCTCAACGGGAATATGGAGGGAACGCACCATCTCCTCGATCAGAGACCTGTGGAAAGGCTTTCCCGTTACCGCGCCATTGAGATCGACCACATGAAGCCTCTCCGCTCCCTTCGACTCCCAATGCTTTGCCATCTCGATGGGATTCTCCGAATAGATTGTCTCCTGATCCATTCTTCCCTGGGAGAGCCTCACACATCTCCCATCTTTAAGGTCTATGGCCGGGATGACGATCATAACAAAACTCTCATTGAAAATTGCAAAATGAAAAATGCAAAGTGAGAAATGTCAGTGCTAATTTTAAATTTTGCAATGCTAATTTTGAAATGATTACTCTTGCAGTTCCTTTGCTCCGGGCAGTCTTCTCAATGCCTCATCCATGCCCACGCTCGCCAGTTCCTCTGCGGTCAGCCAGTGGGCCTTTCTTCTGAAGAAGGAACCGATCTTGAAGAGATTCTCGCTCAGCGGCCTCTGGGTTTCATCCATCCTCCCTCTCCACACCTCCACCCCGTCCTTTAACCGAATAAGATGGAGGTCGAATCCGACAGAGGCGGGCCGATCCACGCCCACGGAAGATCCGATCCTCTCTTCAAAACGGAAAACGAATCCGATGGAGACAAAATCGCTGCCCAGCTCCTTGCCCAATTCGATCGAGGAGGATTTCGGCCTCTCCTCGAACATTCTTTTCTCCCTGTTAGAGAAGGCTTCTTCCACCTTCTCTAATGGGATGACCTTGAAAATTCCTTTTGCCTCTATCTTCTGATAGAGAAGCCTCGTCATCGTGTTCTGAGCGCCGGGCAGGACCTCTCCCCTCTGAAAGACCGTCCTGCAAACCGGGCAGAAGGCTTCCCTCTCAATGAAGAAGGGAAGGATGGCCAGTCGGGGTTTCTCCTCGGCATTTACTTCGAAAACTCCAAAAACCATTAAGCCCAATAACAGGATGATCAACCCATGGCCAGAAAGGATTCTCTTCATCTCTTCACCTCTTTTACGTAGAAACTGCCCCCAAAAGCTCCCCTCCCTCGGGAGACTGTGTCGTAATGGGGAAATAGTAAAAAATGTCATGCTGAACTTGTTTCAGCATCTAATAAAATCAACGGCTTAGAGACCCTGAAATAAATTCAGGGTGACAAAACAGTAATTACGACACAGTC
>JAGXSW010000013.1 GCA_018333715.1 Syntrophaceae bacterium
AGATGACGGAGTTGGATGGATGGGGCAAGTAATTTGCATTTACCCCTACGTCCCCCTCACGTTCTTTCACAAAAGAAGGGTAGGGAACGCGATGGCCGGTGGAGTGAGAGTATCGCTGTTGGGAGTGAAGCCTTCGTGAGAGATACTAAGGAAAGACTTGGTATCAAGGCGGTGGGTCGGGAAGTCATGGGGGACGGCGGGTCCTACGAATTACGAGAGTCGGAGGTTTCTTACGGGGCTAATTTCAGCCCCGAAAATGGCGGTTTAAGACAATCAAAAAATATATTGGGACGTTGGTGCAAAGAGAAATAAAAAGAGATATAAAATTTGACATGGGGTACGGAAAGGAGTAGATTGGGGCTATTCCAAGGTTAGCGAGACGGTGCGGAGATTAGAATACACTGGAACGTCGGTGTCGCGGTTTCTGGAGATGACGACGGCATTGATGAACTGGATAGTTGGACTGGAGGAGATGACGGAGTTGGGTGGATGGGGCAAGTAATTTGCATTTACCCCTACGTCCCCCTCACGTTCTTTCACTCACCGGACGCGCCGGACCACCACCTCCAGGTATATTCGGGCATCCCCGCAGGACAGGTCCCGTATCCGCCGCTCTGTCTTGTCGTAGGAACTCCGATGCACGATATCGCAACAGCCGCATGCCGTTTTTTTTGACGCCGCTCAAGCCGGATAACCCGTGCCTTCGGGTCTCCAAACACCCCCTGTATCTTTGCCCTCGGACGAAATCCGGGGAACCGATATTCGTCCAGCAGCCATCTCTTTTTTCCCATCCGATCATCATACTGATTTTCTTGCCCCTTGAAAAGCCCTTTTCCCTTTGCCTGAAGCCATGTTATACTGCCTAAAGCTCATCAGTTTACCCACACTCTTCCACGATGAGCCTACATTTTTAACCGTTTGGGTGTATAAATAATCCGAAAGATTGAGTAGCATGCGGGGAGGAGGACCCCATTACCGCATGAAACGATCAGAACTCCATGAACTCCATTACATCACTCCGATTCAGAATGTTCCTTCGATCATGCATCACGGGATTCTCTGCCATCAGATAGCGAGACAACTTAATCATGCGTCTGTTGCCATGGAAGAAATTCAAGAGATCAGAGCGAAGAAAGTAATACCAGGAGGTAAATCAATCCATTCCTATGTCAACTTGTATTTCTGTGCCAGAAATCCGATGTTGTTCAAGCGTGCTGCCCAGCATAGATCTTTATGTGTGCTCAGGATTAACACGGAGGTTTTTGATCTTCCTGGAGTAGTTATTGCTGATGGTAACGCTGCCAGTGGATACACTGGCTTCTGGTCGTCTAAGTCCGGTCTTGATAAGATTGATTTTGACCTTGTCTTTGCTGAGTGGTGGACGGATAATAATCAAATCCAGCAATGGTATAAGGCCCGGGTTAAATGTGCGGAGGTTATGGTGCCCGACAGGGTTGATCCCCGTTTTATTCAAGGTGCGTACATTTCATGCCAGGAGAACCAAAAACTATTGGAAGATACAGGCTTCCGATTGCCGATTACGGTCGATCCCAAGCTATTCTTCCAAATTTAAGGAGAATATCCATGGTCAAAGTGTTGGTAGGAGATTTGTTTGAGTCAAAGGCGCAAACCTGGGTAAACACAATAAACTGCGTTGGAGTGATGGGCAAGGGTGTGGCCCTTGAGTTTAAAAACCGCTTCCCCGATATGTATGAAGATTACGTAACCCGGTGCAAGCGGGGTGAAGTCAAATTGGGACGCTCTTACCTCTTCAAAAGGCTTGTCCCCCCTTGGATCTTGAATTTTCCCACTAAAGATCATTGGAGATCAGTAGCTAATCTAAAAAGCATTATTGAGGGCCTTGAATACCTGCTCAGGCATTATAAGGACTGGGGTATTCAATCAATGGCCGTTCCTCCTTTGGGATGTGGCCAAGGCCAGCTTGAGTGGCGTATTGTTGGACCGACACTTTACCGTCTCCTGTGTAAAATGGACATTCATATCGAATTATATGCTCCTTATGGCACACCCCACGAAGAGCTGCAGCCGGAATTCCTTGGGGAGCAACCAAAGATTCAGCAACAAGATGAGAGGATGGCAGATCCCAAATGGGTAAAACCCGCATGGGTAGCTTTGGTCGAAATCCTGAAGCGAATTGAAGAACAACCCTACCATTGGCCAGTTGGACGGACACGATTTCAGAAGATTGCCTACTTTGCCTCTGAGCAAGGGTTGCCTCTGGGGCTCGACTATCAGAGAGGGAGCTATGGCCCGTTCTCTCCTGCATTGAAAGCGCTGGTGACACGCCTGATCAATAACGGTTTGATCCGTGAGCAGAGGCTCGGCAAGATGTTTGCGGTCAAGGTCGGCCAAACCTATCAGGATGCGTATAAGGCTTACGCTACCTATCTGAAGGAATGGGAACATATCATCGAAAAGACATCGGATCTATTTATGAGAATGGATACGAATCAAGCTGAAATAGCTGCAACCGTACTTTATGCAGCCCGGTCAATTTGCGATAACAAGACTGGAACCCTGTCTGAAAAGGATATACTTGCCTGCGTTATGCAGTGGAAACAGCGACGGAAACCCGCCCTCGATCAAGGCGAAGTTGGATTGACCATTCGTAACCTCGCCGCTCTAAATTGGCTGAATGTCAAAGCAAGCAGTGATTTGCCATTACCAGCAGAAGAAACATTGGATGCCTGATATAATTGGGTATCAAGGCAGGTTGTGGTAGTAATTTTGGAAGAGGTTGAAAATTTTCCCGCTGACAAGAGCCAATATGAAATCAAACACCTTTAGTCAACCCCATAGAATTCCATAGAATTAAAAGCGCTGTCTTTATACTTGCTGCTATTATAAATGGACATTTACATTTCTTACCACTTGGGTGTATATATGAAAAGAAAGGTTGTGAAACCCTTTTGAGTTAAATCTGAACTGGAGGTGAAAATAAAATGAAGTATCTGGGCATTGTAAAACGACAGAATGGAAACTTATCAATGCCGGACACCTTTCAGGAGGTTGCGACGCTCCATACCTATGAAGCCATTCAGATGGGAGGTGACATCCTTCTCCTTTCTGCCCCGTTGGATCGAGAACGGATCAAGCAGATTGAAAAACTGGCAAACCAGTCGATTGAGGAACACCGCAAAACCCTGGAAGGCCTAGCCAAATGAATTGGATAAATTTAATAGAACTCGCCTTAATCCACGAGCGCGTTATTCAGGAGACAGGAGGCGTTCATGGGATAACAAACCCCGGTGGATTGGAGTCATCGTTGGCACGGCCCTTCACCGCTTTTGGTAAAGTCGAATTATTTCCCAACCTCATTTCAAAGATAGCCGCATTGATTCACAGCTTGGTTGTATTTCACCCGTTTGCCGATGGCAATAAAAGAACAGCGCTTGTGGCAGCGGATGTCTGCCTTCGGTTAAATGGCTATCGCCTCGTGCCTTCTCCTGATGTTGAACCTTTCTTCTGGTCCGTGGCCCGTGGTGAGAAGGAGATTGAAGAGATTACGGTTTGGCTTAGGGATCATATGGAAATTTGGCCTAAAAAGCAGTCTTGACTGTAACACGTACTCTTTTAAGTTCGTATAAGATAAAATAATTGGAGAAGTCTGCTATGTTTAGAGGGACTATTGAAATAAGAATTGACTTTTTTCATTAGGCCACTCTAATTTCATGAAAAGAATGGGGCCTATGCTGAAAAGGATATACTTGCCTGCGTTATGCAGTGGAAGCAGCGACGGGAACCCGCCCTCGATCAAGGAGAAGTTGGATTGACCATTCGTAACCTTGCCGCTCTAAATTGGCTGAATGTCAAAGCAAGCAGTGATTTGCCATTACCAGCAGAAGAAACAGTGGATGTCTGATACAGATAGGTTAGTAAGGAGCTTGTGGTAGTTATTTCGGAAGCGGTCGGAAATCCACCTGGTGACAAGAGCTAATATGAAATCAGATAAGATTAAGAATTGGCCCGTAAAAGAGAGACCGCGGGAACGCCTGATTGCGGAAGGAGCGGAACGGCTTACAGATGCAGATTTACTTGCAATCATATTGCGTGTGGGACGAGGGACATTTAAAGAGGGAGTCCTTGGACAGAATGCGCCTGATTTCGCTAAAGAGCTTCTAAAGGAGTTTAAGGGGTTACGTGGATTAGATAGGGCGCACACTGAAGATCTTCGAAAAGTGCCAGGGCTCGGTATTGCGAAGGCGGCTCAGATTAAAGCGGCCTTTGAGCTTGGCAAGAGAGTCCAGAGCAAACGTTTAACGGCTTTGTCTTTCGAATCTTCCACTGCAGTTGCAGCCCACTTTCGTCCACGTTTCATCGGCAAACGGCAGGAAGTCGTGATAGCGGTTTTTTTAAACGGACAAAACCAAAGCCTGGGAGAGAAAGAGATTACAGAGGGCACCCCGACCCAGGCGACCGTTTATGTTCGACGTATCCTGGAGGAGGCTCTCCACGTTTCCGCTGCCGCCATCGTCATGGTTCACAATCATCCATCGGGGAACTCGGAACCATCCGCTGGCGACGATGATACAACCCGTCGCTTGTTAGCGGCGTCCAGACTGGTCGAGCTTGTCCTGCTCGATCACATTATAGTCGGCGAATCTGACCACTACAGCTACTCCGACTCCGGTCGGTTTAAGGAACTTGAAGAGACATAATTGGAGACTGATTATGGCCAAGAAAGCCACACCGCAACCGTACACGAAGCCGGACCAAGTCCAGATCCGGGGCAACCAGATTCTAAGCATTCTTCGCCAGAAGTGGGTTGCACTTACCCCTGAGGAGCGAGTGCGTCAGGAATACCTGCGTATTCTGATGGAAGAGTATGGGTACAAGGCCGAGCAGATTGAAGAGGAAGTGTCCGTAACAGGCCGCGGCAGTGGAGATGCCCGCGCCGACTTTCTGATCTGGCGCACACCCGATGCCAAACAGAGGCAAGAACACGCATTGATTGTAATTGAATGCAAGGCCGACAACGTGACCATCTCTTTGAAGGACTACGCGCAGGGCGCCAACTACGCACAGTATGAACACGCGCGATTTTTTGTCACTCATAACCACCGTGAGACCAAGTATTGGAAAGTGGATGACACCCGGCGGATGCCGAACTACGATGAGATTGCAAACATTCCACATGCCGATGCAACAGACAAGGACATCAACGAGTTACTGGCGCGTCTCAAGGTTTTCAAGGAGGACGAATTTGCGAAGCTGCTTCACGAATGTCACAACGTCATCCGCAATCGCGAGAAGCTCGACCCCGCCGCCGCCTTTGACGAAATCGCCAAGATTCTCTTTGTGAAGGTCTATGTCGAACGAGAGCTCCGGGCCAAACGCTCGCGGAAGAACCTCTTTAGCGTCGAGTATCTTGACGACCAACTTGGCAAGCATCCGCTCAACACGCTCTTTGGGCAAACGAAAGAGGCCTACGCGGATGACAAGATTTTTGAGAGCGATGAGGAAATACGGCTCAAACCCGCCACGGGTCGGGAAATCGTCAAGTTGCTGGAGCGCTACAATCTTTCCGAAACCAGCGAAGATATCAAAGGCATTGCCTTCGAGCGCTTCCTTGGCCGCACCTTCCGGGGCGAGATTGGGCAATTCTTCACCCCGCGCACAATTGTCGAGTTCATGATTCGCATGGTAGAACCCCTGGAGGGGGACGTGATTTGCGACCCCGCCAGCGGTTCCGGGGGGTTCCTGATCCGTTTCTTCGAGATCGTGCGGCAACAGATTTTGGCCGATGCCGACCACCAGTACCAGGAATTTAAGATCAAGGTGGAGGGCGACAAGAAGCTCTCGCCCGACAAGAAGGCGACCATGCTGCGGGAGAAATTCGACGCCATCCAGTCAACCCTTGACCACGACAAACCCGGCTCGCGCCTGTGGAAACTGGCCAACCGCTTTATCTACGGCACCGACGCCAACGACCGCATGGCTCGCACCAGCAAGATGAACATGATCATGCATGGCGACGGCCACGGCGGCGTGCATCACCATGACGGATTCCTGAATGTCAATGGTATTTTCGAAGGCCGCTTCGACATCGTCCTTACCAACCCGCCTTTCGGCGCGAACGTTGAGCCTTCTGACGTGGTGCATGAACCCTATGCGACGGTGAGCCGCGAGGCTGGGAAACGCTATGCAGAAGAGTACGGCGACCTCTACACGGAAGCGCTGTCTCGCGTACGCGTCGCAGCGGGCAAGCCTATCGCCAGCCTCTTCGAACTGCCCAAAGGCAACGGCACCGAAAAGGAACGCGACAAACGGGCCAAGTCGTCCAAGATCAAAACCGAAATCCTTTTTATTGAACGCTGTCTTTCCCTTTTGAAGCCCGGTGGGCGGCTCGGCATCGTCCTGCCTGAAGGCGTCTTTAACAACCCTTCCCTTACCTATGTGCGCGAGTTCTGCGAAAACCGGGCCTTCATCCGCGCCGTAGTGAGCTTGCCCCAGGAGACATTTTTTTCTTCCGGCGCGAGCGTGAAGGCATCGTTGCTGTTCCTGCAGAAGTTCACCGAGAAAGAACAGGCCGATTTTGACGCCAAGGATGCCAAAGCCAACGCTGAGGTGAAAGCGAAGCACGCCGACGCCATTGCGAGAGAGATCACGCGCCTTGAGGACGCGATAGCAGCGGCCAAAGAAGTGCGGGATACCGAGAAACGAAAGAAATTGCATAAGGAATTAGCCGACTATGAAAAGCGGATGGCCGAGACCATCGCCAAAGAAACCCGCGCCTTGCTCAAAGAGAGATTTCCCTATGCCATTTTTCTTTACGAAGCGGAGAAAGTGGGTATTACGGCCACGGGCGAACAGGACCAAAACGAGCTGGTTCCCAACGACAACCAGCCGCCGGGTATAACGAAAACATGCCTGGAGCTTTTTCAGGAGTTCCGGCGCAATCCCAAGCCTTTCTTTCTCACGGAGGCAACGGAATGAAGACAACGAGCGCAATTGCGCCCCACGTCTTTGCTGTCTGGTGGAAGGATTTTGAACGCTGGGTAATTCCGACCAGCCTCATCCTGCGAAAATCGCTCCCCAAGGGATGGGAGCGTGTTCGGATTGGAAAGCTCGTGCGGCGAGTTACCGAGCGGGTCAAACCAGAGCCGGAGAAAGAATACAAGATGGCGGGAGTGAGATGGTATGGCGAGGGTGTCTTCCACCGTGAAACCGTGCGAGGTGACGCCATGAGCGCCAGCCAAGTCACAGCGTTGGCTGCCGGCGCACTGGTTTATAACCGTCTCTTTGCATGGAAGGCGTCCTTCGCCGTCGTTCCGCCCGAGCTTGCTGATTGTTACGTCTCTAGCGAGTTTCCACAGTTTATCCCGGACACAGCGCGCATCCTGTCCGAGTATTTATATTTATTCTGTACTCGTGAAGCGACGATTCGTGCTGTAAGCACCGCCTCAACCGGCTCTTCTGCCGTAAGCCGCAATCGGTTCAAGGAGGAGGAGTTCCTCGATTTTGAGATTCCGCTTCCTCCCCTCGCCGAGCAAAAGGCCATCGTCGCAAGCTGGTGCAAGGCAAAGAATAAAGTATCAGATGCAGCAAAGCGCGTGGCAGAGTTGGAAATTGGGATTTCCAATACTATCACAAACGTCCTTGGGTTGAAACACCAAGAAAGGCGGCCTGAACTGCCGAAGGCACTTGGTCTCTGGTGGAGAGATATGTCACTTTGGGGTGCTGGATTCAATCGATTGCACGGTAGCAACGCAGATCTGTTGAGATCGAATTGTTACCGCACCATTCGCTTAGGGGATGTTGCGTATATTAACCCATTCACTAAGATTCAAGCTGCTATGGATGACATGGTTACATTTGTCCCGATGGAGGCTGTCTCTGATACCGAAGGAAAGATCGTAGCACCTCGGCTAGTCGTATTAACTGAAGTTGCCAAAGGATATACCAGATTTCAAGAAAACGACATTCTTTGGGCGAAAATCACGCCCTGCATGCAAAACGGTAAATCAGCGGTTGCACGCAACCTCCAAGGTGGAATTGGATTTGGTTCAACCGAGTTCCATATCATCAGGTCTCGAGACTACAACTTTATTCTGCCTGATTATATCTGGATACTCATAAGAATTAAATCCGTACGGGAGCTTGCTAAAAAATATTTTGTGGGTTCTGCGGGCCAACAAAGAGTGCCCGCCAGTTTCTTGGCAGATTTGGCTATCCCGCTTCCACCGCTGGCCGTGCAAAAGCAAATCATGGAACGTGTAGCGGCAGGCCGCGAAGGAATCGCTCGCGAGCGAGAAGCCGCAGACCGTCTCGCTCTAGAGATCAACGCCGAAATCGAAGCCCTGATTCTTGGGACCAAGACATTGAGGGAGGCGTAGAATGGGAAGAAGCGTTCGTTACCTGACGTTCGATGGCCAGTTTGAAAGCAGCGTGCTGGGCACGCTTCGCATTATCCACGGTTTCTCCAACCTCAAGGATCTCGCGGAAGTCTCCGTGGCTCCTGATGATCAGGTTTTGAAGGCCATGCGCGAAGCTGCCAAACAACTCGGATTGAAGTTTGAGATGAACGAATAGTAAATGAAGGTCCGAGAAGGTAGCTCCCCACAAAGCCGGAGTTCTTAATTCCGGGGGATTGGTACCTTCGAACGAAGTGTACCGCTTCGATTGAACGGAAAGGAGAAAAAGGTGAGGCTGAAGAAACCTTGTATTGCTTCTCCGGAACAGGTAAAAATTACACGGGAAGGAGAGTATGCAATCATCGAATATGCCGATTCATCGATCATGACTGTTCATCTCAAGATCGGCCCGGAAATAGGGAAGATGACCGATCAGGACATCCTTGACCTTCACAATGATATCGTCCAAGCCCAGGAGGAGATGGCAGCCGGATATAAACACGTGGCTCTGGAGATCCCCCGTGGCTCTCCCCAGATTGAATATCATCCAAGAGCTGATCAGTGGACACCCCGGGGTGGTGTTCTCCGATGCATGATCGGGAATGGGGGATCGGAAGAAGGGCCGATCTTTTACATCGATGATGAGGAGTTATCGCTTTGGGAATTCGGCCGTCTCCTCTCCACCTATGCAGGGTGGGGCATGCGGATCATTTTTGTGCCGGATGATCGATTGATGGAGCAGCCTCCCATTGAGATTCGAGACCCTGATGAAAGCCAATAGTGAATATATATCGTCGGTCTGGGCAAAGCATTCGGTCTTTCGCGGCAATCCCGACCGGGAAGGTAAGAAGCGGGTGCTGGTGGTCTGGGGCGACATGACCGGCCTTGATCCTATAAAAGACCGGGAATTCCTGGAGGCAACGGCAAAGGAGATCGGGCCGTTCGAAGAGCAGTGGGTGAACGGAGACTCAGCCGCCAAAGGCTTCGCCTCTCTGGATCCCCTGTTCAAGCGGTTGATGACAGGGGGTGAGACGTGAACTTTGACGCCCTCGTCCATGCCATTAAGGACATCCACCAGCGCACACAAAACGCCGCCGCACGGGCGGTCAACGTCGCCTTAACCTGCCGTAATTGGCTGATCGGTTCGTACATTCACGAATACGAGCTGCAGGGCCAGGATCGGGCCAAGTATGGAGCAGAACTGTTCGAAAGTCTGGCCAGCCGCTTAGGGGCTTTAGGTGTTCCCAATTGCAATCGCAGCAGGCTTTACCGGTATCGGGATTTCTATCGTCTTTATCCGGAGATCCGGGACGCGCTGCCCGGACCCTACGCTTCCCTGTTGCCACATGTTTCCATCTTATCTTCGGAAATTGTGGCGACAGTGTCGCCACAAAC
>JAGXSW010000014.1 GCA_018333715.1 Syntrophaceae bacterium
ATGGTGAGGTCCACAATATCCTTCTGTTCGATGGAGAAGGATAATTTCTGAAGCTCAAAAGCATTGAGCCCGTAGGCATAAATGCCTCCGACGACGCTGCCCACGCTGGTCCCAATAATCATATGGATGGGAACCTTATTCGCCTCGAGTATTTTGATGACTCCGATATGAGCAAACCCTTTTGATGAGCCTGCCCCTAACACCAGGGCAATCTTCGCCGGCTTGGGGGGAGGCTGAACAAGGGGGGGCGCTACCGGAGGAGGCTGGGTCTCTTTCAGGGTGCAAGAAGTTATGATTGAAAATAACAAAACAGGAATAGTGAAGATCCGGAAGAGACATATCTTCTTTTTCTCCATTGTTCAATCTCCTTTTTCCTTTATGCTAAAAGCATCCATCGATAAATTCTCTTCCAATTCTTCAAATTCTTTCAAAATCTCCATCGAATCATCCGCCACAAGGGTTGACTCATTAATGAGCTGCTTCTGCAGAAATTTTTTGTAAACATGAGAGGAAATTTTAGCCATTGTGCTTTCCTTTAAACAGAATCCCTATCGGCAAATATACCACTATTTCATCTTTTATCAAAGAGAGCCATCAAGGTTTTGACCGAAAGGTTATTAAATTAAGGTAAGGGTGTACATCTCCGAGGCGTGGAAGGAACTTCGGACGAAGGGACCGGAGGCAACCGCTTTAAATCCCATCTTCGTCCCTATCTTTTGATACTCTTCAAACTCTTCCGGTGGGATATATCTTTCGACAGGCAATCGATCGGATCGGGGATGAAGGTATTGGCCGATCGTTAAGAAATCACATTCGACCCGTCTCAGATTTTCCATCAGGTCTAAAACCTCTTCCCGCATTTCTCCGAGGCCAAGCATAAATCCAGACTTAGTAAAAAGATGCGGATTGTACTCTTTTGACCTTTTCAGTAAACGAAGTGATCTTTCATAGTTCGCCTGGGGGCGGACTTTAGGATAGAGTCGTGGAACGGTTTCGATGTTATGGTTCAAAACATCCGGAGAAGCATCGAGTACCATTGCAAGAGAAGAGGGATCGCCCTGAAAATCGGGGATCAACACCTCAACCTTTGCACTCCCATCCACTCCCCGAATGGCTTGAATCGTTTTCGCATAATGGGAAGCTCCCCCATCAGGAAGGTCATCCCTGGTCACGGAGGTGATGACAACATACCGTAGGCCCATCTTCTGAACCGCCTGACCAACCTTTTCCGCCTCTTTTTCATCAACTGGAATAGGGTCCCCATGTTCCACCGCGCAGAAACCACAATCCCTTGAACAGATATGCCCAAGAATAAGGAAGGTTGCCGTTCCTCTGGAGAAGCACTCACCCAGGTTTGGACACCTGGCTTCTTCGCAAACCGTATGAAGGTCTGTCTCATCCAAGATCGTCTTTACTTTAAGAAGATCCTGATAAGGCGGAATTCGTTTTTTCAGCCAAGGAGGCTTTTTTATGTGCTCCATCTGTTTTACAAAAGTTCCTAAAAAATTCCACCCCTCCCCTGGAGACTGTGGCGCAATGGGAAAAATGGTAAAAATGTCATGCTGAACTTGTTTCAGCATCAAATAGAATCCAATACTTACGAGACCCTGAAATAAATTCAGGGTGACAAAATAGTAATTACGACACAGCCTCCAAAGGGGGAGGGAAATTTAGAGGGACCGCAGCGGTTTTGGAAGATGAATCGCCAAACCATCCACATCGAGGCACGCCTCCTTCAATGCTTCCGGAATCGTGGGATGGGCTTGAATGAATCGTGCAAACTCTTTTAGTTTGCCCCCTATCATTGTTGATGAAATGGAGAGGAGAACACTGGCCTCAGGCCCGATGATATGAACACCTACGATGGTATCATTCTCGCGACTCACAATCACCTTGATCAGGCCATCGGTCTCTCCTGAGATCACGGCTTTCGGATTGGACCGGAATGGAAATCGGCCAATCTTTATTTCCCCTTTTGCCTTCGCCTCTTTCTCAGTGAGGCCAATTGAAGCAACTTCGGGATGGGTGAAGATGCAGAGGGGGATGAAAAGGGGGTTCCATTCTCGGTCGAGTCCCATCGCATTCTCCGCAGCCACAATTCCATGCTCCATTGCCACATGGGCAAGCATGATTCCTTCAATGGCATCTCCGATCGCATAAATGCCCGGAGCAGTTGTCTCCATTCGACGGTTGACCTTAATCCCTCGAGGAGAAATCTCAACGCCTGCCCTTGGAAAACTTAGATCTAAACTGGGCCCTCTTCCCACAGCCATAAGTAATTTTTCAGCAATGATCTCCTGGATCCCCTGGAGGGTTTTAACAGTGAACCTTAATTCATTCTCTCCATATTGAATCTCTTCGACAGAAGATTGGGTTAAAATCCTTATCCCATCCCTCTCCATAAACCGTCTGAGATTCCGGACTAATTCTCCCTCAAGGCCAGGAAGAATATTCTCCAGAATCTCTACAATCGTCACTCTTGAGCCGAGTGTATTGAAGAGCGTGGCAAACTCAACGCCGATGTATCCTCCGCCGATGATCACCAGGTCACGAGGAACCTTTGCCATCTCCAGCGCCTCATCACTGGTGATGATCCTTTCACCATCCGGTGTGATGTTTGGAAGTCCTTTCGATTTGGAACCGGGAGCCAAAATGATTGTATCAGCATCAATGATCTCTTTCTCTCCATTCAACAGAACCACTTGATTGGGATTTAAAAGATCAGCCCGACCATGTTTGATGGTCACCTGATGTGATTCGAGCAATATCTCCACGCCCTTTACCAGCCCCTCAACTACTTCCTTCTTTCGCTCCATCATTGATTCGAGAAGTCCGGAACCATCCACCGAAAGGGTTTGGAAGACAGGAGAGCTTCTTAGAGAACAGAGGGTTCCGGCATCGTGTAGAAGGGCCTTCGTTGGAATACACCCTCGATTGAGACAGGTTCCACCGATTCTATCCTTCTCGATCAGGATAGGCTTTGCTCCCAATTGGGCTGCCCGGATAGCAGCCACATAACCACCCGGCCCTCCGCCGATGATGACTATTCTTCTCTGATTCATGGATCGCCTAACCTTGTCAAAAAAGTCTCAACTCCCAAGTTTCTGTAACTGTATTTTAAATTCCAAATCCCAAATTACAAATCCCAAATAAATTCCAAACTCCAAACCCAAATGACCAAAACATTTTTTTGAATTTTGGTTATTGGAGATTATTTGGTATTTGGTGCTTGGAATTTGGTGCTTATTTTCAACTCCTCCAGCCTCTTCTCTTCCCAATCCCTTTTAAAGGTTTGTTTGAAATGGAAACAAATCCTTTCAACCAATTTATCCCTTGGAATGTTTCTTCCAAGGATCTTCTCTATGGAGGTGATCTTCGTCCCTTCGAGGCCGCAGGGATTGATGAGTTCAAAATATTTTAAGCCGGTTGCGTAGTTTAAGGCAATTCCATGAAAGGAGACCCAGCGTTTGATCGCCACGCCGATGGAGGCGATCTTTTCGCCCTCTGCCCAAACCCCTCGATTGGATAAATCCTTTTTCCCTTCAATCCCAAAATCCCTTAGGACGGAAAGGATCACCTCTTCGAGCTGACTAACATAACGAATGAGACGATACCCATAATCCTTTAAATTTAAGATGGGATAGACAACCATCTGCCCGGGACCGTGGTAGGTGACATCACCGCCCCGCTCCGTATGAAAGAGGGGAATCTTCATTGCGTCCATCACTTCCTGTGAAACCTTTAGATGCGAACGATTGCCCCGTCTCCCAAGGGTGATCACATGGGGATGCTCAAGGATGAGAAGGAGATCGGGCACCTCATCTTCAACCCTCTTCGACCAGAGGGTATGCTGAAGATCCCAGGCCTCTTTGTAATCCATCGTTCCAAGATCTATAATGTAACCGTTTCGGTTCATCAGCTCTGTAATTCAAGAATCCGCCAGTGGCAGGGAGAATCGCTTTTGGGTAAAGGTCAAGGTCAAGAAGCCCGTTTAGGTAAGGTCAATGGGTTAAGGCTAATGGGTTGCGACCAATGACATAACCCATCAACCAAACTGGCATCTTTACCTTTACCCTTAAACAAGACCTTCTTAACTTACCATGCTCGATTATCACTTTTCGCTGGTCCATTTCAACTTCGGTTTTCTGGCCGCCAGGACCTCATCGAGCCTTCTCACCTTCACCCTCCGGGGGGCCTGACGGAGAAGGTCCGGATTCTCCTCTGCCTCTTTCGCAATAAAATTCATCGTCTCAATAAATCGATCGAGTCCCTCTTTGCCCTCCGTCTCCGTAGGCTCCATCATCAGCGCACCCTTGACGACCAGGGGAAAGTAAATCGTCGGCGGATGAAATCCATAATCGATCAATCTCTTCGCAATGTCGAGAGTTGAAACATGATGCTTTTCCTGATACCGGTCGGTGAAAACACACTCATGCATGCAGGGCCGGTCGTAGGGAAGATAGTAAGAGCCTTTCAATCCTGTCATCAGATAGTTGGCATTGAGCACTGCCATCTCACTCGCCCTTTTAAGTCCCTCTGCTCCCATGGAGAGGATATAGGCATAGGCCTTCAGGATGACTCCGAAGTTCCCATAGAAGGCCTTCATTCTTCCGATACTCAGGGGCCGATCGTAATTGAGCCGGTAGGCCTCTCCAGCCTTTTCGATTACCGGCGCCGGAAGGAAGGGAGCCAGTTCTTTTTTGATGGCCAGAGGCCCGGACCCGGGCCCTCCTCCGCCATGAGGCGTGGAGAAGGTCTTGTGGAGGTTAAGGTGAACCATATCCACTCCGAGATCGCCCAGCTTTACAATTCCCATTAAGGCATTGAGATTGGCTCCATCGCAATAGACAAACCCTCCTTTACGGTGAACCATCTCGGCGATCTCTGCCAGATGTTCTTCAAAGAACCCGAGGGTATTGGGATTGGTCACCATGATTCCGGC
>JAGXSW010000015.1 GCA_018333715.1 Syntrophaceae bacterium
CTTTTTAGCATATAGTGTCACTAAATGCAAATATATTAGCATTGAGAAAGGAGGGTACATCTTAAATCAGTAGGAGCAGGAGCGTTCTTTTTTTTCTAAAAAGCCAGGATGAAAATAGCGAAATAGAAAACAACGTCCCGCTCCTTCTTTATTGCCTCTTCAGTGATTTCCGGTTTATGGTCATCCGTAAATACCAAAACCCTCTCGCCTTTTTTGACGGCAAGATTAACCTCAAACATATTTTCAATAGCTTTCTTCTTCTGTTCCGAGGCACCGGCTTCAAACTCAATTGTCGAAAAAAGAAGGCCCGTGCAGAAGAAAAAGACGATAACAACTAAATATTTTGAAATGAACATCCTTCACCCCCCCTCATCACCAATCAATCGGTGTCATATGTGTAACAATTGATGCCAGGCATCAGTGATTTTTGCGCTCCTCTGCCTCCTTTTTTATCATATTGGAACCTGCGATAAAGAATAATCTTCCATTATTACACCATAACTTTCGGCTACCCTTATCCCTATGTCTTTAACTGATTTAAAAGGCCCTGCGATCCCGTCAAGCTGTAAATAATCGTCAGCTATCTTGTAGAACAACCCACCTTCTTTCAATACACCAACCCAATGTCTATTGGACCCGAGGAACGGGATTCTGAATTTAACTTGTAGGGGCTTTACATTATATCCTGCTTTGGACAGTATTTCGTCGGCCAGATTAGCTGCATCTTGACAGGTCCCTTTTCTCCTTTTTATGGTGACCTTTGCAGATTGAAGATACGAACCCCAGTTTTCATGCCATCTCCTATCTGCTATTTGCATATTTCTTTTAGGCATATCATAAGCGATGTTGTCTCTGAAAAATAGGTCAAAAAGATGGGGAGAATTGAGTCGGTCTATTATCTCATTTGTGTCCTTCCATTTGTCAGTCTCGTAAGTTTTCTCCCAAAAGTTGTAAACAAAAATGATTACATCTTCATCTTCTCCAAGATTCTTATTGACTCTGTATTTTTCTTTGGAATATTTTTTTAAGAAATTCTCTCCCAAGGGAAGATCAACTTCCTCTGCCAACCAGAATAGGGTCTGTAGTGGGGCAGAAAATTTGCGGCGTTCTTTTTTGCCGATACTTAAGATCATATCGAAAAGGTCCTTTGTTTCGTCAGGCTTGGGTGATTGAATGTAATAAGAAACAATTCTGTTTAGTGCCACCAGCCCTTTTTCATCTAACCCCCTTTTCAGTTCGGGAAGCTTTCGTAATTCTTCGGCCAAAACAGGGTTTATTTTAAAAAGATGACTTAATTCTTTATCCGCTTCCTCCTTGAACCTTGCCTGTTTAACTTCCGGTAATTTCTCGGACTTTTGGGTCTCATTTACCGAGGCGCAATTTAATACGGCTAAAAACAAAGGGATTATAATAACCAAAAGGATCGTCTTTCTCATTCCACCCACCCCCTTTTTTTAATATATAAAAATAGCATCGATAACTCCAATAATTGACCTCCATTGGCAACAATTACAGGAGGTTGTGCCAAGCATCGGTAATTGAAATGTTTTTGTATAGATTCAAAAGGAGTTGGAAAGTATTAACCACTTGTCTCCAATTTTTTTAAGTTCAAATGAGTATGGCATACCAACAACAACCTTGCCGTCATAATTGGCTTGTACGGTTGCAATGTCTCGGTCAATTTTAATCTTTGGGTTAGAAAATTTTATGATCCCCATCTCCTTAATCCTTTCAGGCAAGATATTAACAAACTCTTCTTTGGTAAATATCTTCCTTTGCGCCCCATGCATTATCTGGGCCCCATCTGCCATGATGCTTAGAAATAATTTTTGATCTACCTTATTGAAACTCTCTTCAAAGGCAATTATGACCGAGATAATGGCGGCCTCTTCCGGATTAGCTGGTTTATAATCTCTCAGAGTCACCGGGGTAACCGCACAACTTGTCAAACAAACCCATGCCAATAACAACACAATCAAGAGAGTTTTCTTCTTCATCTTCCCCACCTCCTTTTTGATTTAAAAGATTTTATCCTCCTAAAAATCTCTCCTCCCCTGGTGGGAGGGGATAAAGGGGAGGGGGGAACCAAATTCAGACTAAATCTCTTTTGTCCACCCCCACCCTCGCCCTCCCCCATCGAAGGGGGAGGGGAAAGGCTCGGAAATTTCAAATAATTTTGTTTAGCGTTATCAATTAGCTTCTGAAACCGATAGCTACAGGAACAGGATGAGGTTTACAGATCGAGAAAAGTTCGTGCAATCCGACGCTGAGATAGGAGCCATTTTATAGGGGTTTTTAAGCGTTGTCAAAGGGAAAAAGTTCACAAAATTATGAAGGGAAAAAATCTCAAGGAAAGGGTTATTGGGGAGGGAATATCTCGCTTACTTTGATTGTTAAACCCTTCAGGAATTTGGTCTCGAAAGAATCTTTAAAGCAAAAGTTTCCCAGGCTCTTATAACTCGAACCTTTCAAATTCAGGACTGTCACCTCTTTTTTCTCCGGATTAACAATCCAATATTCTTTGACTCCGTATCTTGCATAGAGCTTAACCTTTGAAATTTTATCAATTTTTTCCGAATAGGGTGACAGAATTTCCACTATCAAATCAGGAGCCCCCTGGATATTTTTATCTTGAACAATACTTAACCTCTCCTGACTTATAAAAAATATGTCCGGTTGTACCACATCCACATCAGAAAGCACCACATCACAGGGAGAATAAAAGATTTCTCCAGCTCTATTTTCATTTACAAATTGATCCAGTATTCTGCCTAAATTCCTTAATATTCTTTGATGATAGGGAACGGGCGCTGGAACCATATAGAGTTCTCCGTCAATGATCTGGTGCCGCTTTCCATTATCAGGAAGGTGGAAATAATCCTGATAGGTAAATTTTTCATCGATTTTAAATGCTTGTCCTTTCATCCCAATAGCCCTAAAAAGAATTTATTGAATTATCTTCTTTTAATCCATAAAAGTCAATTCAAATTCTTCATCCATAGTAATCCCTCAGTTACGGGTTTAAGTAATAAAAATATACTCTTCTACCCCTCTTTGGCAAAGAGGGGTAGGGGGAGATTTTCCAAACATATTTTTAAAATCCCCTTTTATCCCCTTTTGCAAAGGGGGATGAAGGGGGATTAGATCTAATACTGTTTAGTTAGACTGTCACCATTCACCCTGAGCTTGTCGAAGGGTGCGAACCTAAGCCGTTCATCCTTCGAGAGCCTCAGGAAGAACGGCTTAAATGAGCAGCATTGGGATTAGATCAGTTTTTTCAAAGCGCTAAATTGATACTATTGAAAGGAGTGTTTATCCAGCACCTTCCAGAATACCCCGTCCCACCAAGGGCGGGAATGCGGGGATGAATGTCCAGAGAAAATCTTCCAGCGGGGTTTAATACCCCGCTGGAAGGTGCTGGATTTATTCCGCTGAAATTGGCCGGTTGTTCAGTTCCTGGGTTAACGGCAATATTCAAATAGGCTGGCCATGGCACGAACGGTCCGGTGGATCTCGTAGAAGGTTGGCCATCCTTCTTCTTCAAGAGGCAATCGTGTGGCTTCCCTGACACTCTCCGGTCCGATTAACCAGAAGAGGATGGGTTTCCTCGGCCCTTTCACGCCTGATAGAATCTCCTTCGGATCGAGAAGCCATATTCCATGTCCGGCGTAGATGTGAACAATGATCCCATCGACTTCAGGATCATCGTGAAGGGCTGAAATCGCCTGTTTGTAAGCAAGGGCAGGCCCATTTTTTTCTATTGCTGGCCAGTAATCCACCGGGTTTTTGACAGGCATCCAGTCAGGAGAGAGTTCTTCCACTTGCTTCTGGGTTTGAGGGGATAGGTGCGCCAGGGTCAGGCCATATTTTTCCATATGGTCTGTGGTCACAATTCCCGAGGCGCCGCTATAAGTCAGTATGGCGATCCTTGGCCTTCCCGCAGGGGATCGCTGTATATGGAAATCTTTTTCAAGGGTTCTCGCGATGTCCATCATTTCAAAAAAATCCTCAGCCTCAATGACACGGGCCTGCCTGAGGATGCCTTTGATCAATTCGTAGTTGCCGGCCAGGGAGGCTGTGTGGCCGAATGATGCCTTTGCTCCGGAGGGTGTCTTTCCGCCCTTGAGCACAATGATGGGTTTATCTGATGAAGCCGCAAGTTCGAAGAAACGGCGTCCATTGGTAAAGGATTCGAGGTATAAACAGACGACTTTGGTGAAGGGATCCTTCAGGAGATACTCCAGAATTTCATTCTCACTCACATCGCATTTGTTGCCGATGGAACAGACCTTTGCCAGGCCGAGGGTCTTGTTACCCATGAGGGTGATGATGAATCCTCCGGATAAGAGCCCACTCTGAACCATGAGCGATATATGACCTGGGCGGATTGCCTCATGCATATCTTTCGGAATGACGAAAGAGAAGATGTAGGGTTTTGCCGTGTCAATCAGACCCATACAGTTGGGTCCCCATATCCGGACCCCTCCCTTTCTGGCAATGGCAAGGCATTGGTCCTGAAGAGCCTTTCCCTCCGGACCCACTTCCGCAAAGCCACCCGATTCAATGATGACCCCTCGGACACCTTTCATAACACAGTCTTCCAGAACCTGTGGAACAACCTTGGCCGGGACAAAGATGATGGCGAGATCAATTGGACCTTTGATCTCCGATACACGGGGATAACATTTAAATCCAAGTATCTCATCATATTTGGGGTTTACAGGATAGATGGGGCCTTTATAGCCGAGGGTGAGATTGGTGAGCAGGTTTCGGCCCCCGCTAAAGGGTTCGGGGGTGGCTCCTACCACTGCGATTCCATTGGGTTCAAAGAAGAAGTTCATAATGAATTTACCCTAATGTTTGGAGTTTTAGTTCATCTGTGAATTGTGTGGGTAACCCCCCTTTGGAAAAGGGGGGTGAGGGGGGATTTTAAGAATAAAACCCTTTGGTTAAAAATCATGGTAATGTAATTTATAGGTGAAAAATAATGGATGAATGATAAAATCTCCCCTATCCCCTCTTTGCCAAAGAGGGGGATTCCATTAAAAATTCTGAGGAACTAAGTTTTTTCTTAACTTATTCTATTGACTTAGGTCAAGGAAGTCTTTGGGTATGGGGGTTATATTGATTTCAGAAGAATTAAAGAAGAAGGGAATTGGGGCATGGGCATATGGTAAAAAAAGGTAAGATCTCAGAAAAAGAGAAGGCAGACATTCGGACTTTGATGAAATTTGTTGAAATATTTTGCAAAGAGAATCACAATGGCGAGAGAGATCCTTTCTCTTTCAGATTATACGATATCAAAGAGATTGAGAAGAAAGAGATATCACTCTGTCCTGATTGCACAAAGCTCCTCACCTACGGCCTAACCATGAGGCTGAAATGCCCCCATGACCCCAAACCCATGTGTAAGAAATGCGAAATCCAGTGCTACAAAGGAGATTATAAGGAAAAAATCCGGGAGATTATGAAATTTTCCGGAATGTACATGATCAAACATGGCAGGG
>JAGXSW010000016.1 GCA_018333715.1 Syntrophaceae bacterium
GCATGATAACGATCTTCCCAGAAGGCGCCTTTGCGACCTTTCCTTTGATTATATTCCTGGCCTGTCCTGCCCGCAATCAGTTGCATGGTTTGGGGTATGACCTCTTCCCCCTTAACATTTCTTATGACAAGGTGAATATGGTTTGAGGTCACCGCATAATTCAGGATGGAGGTCCCAAGACGCTTCTTCGCCTCGAAGAGCCACTGTAAGCATCGACGTTGATCTCTGGCAAACTTCAGCAGGAATTCCCTCTTGTGGCACCGATGGGTGATGTGCCACACATATCCTGGAAGATAGTGTCGATTAGCTCTCGCCAAGTTTAATTCCTTAAAAGTATAATTTCAGGTTTAAAAATGCGGTTCTAAGGCAAAAAAAAGCATCATTATTTGCTTGTTCATTCACAATATCGAATAGTTACCTTGGTCCGACCCCCTACCTTTTTTTAAACAGGTTCAAAAAAACCGGTGCCCTGGGCGATCTCCTGGCTGACGACTTCCTTTGCTTTTTTATATCCCTTATCGACCATCTCTCTCATCTTGTCAGGGTCGAAGTTCAGGGAGGACTCCATCAACTCTTCGTCAGGCCGGATCGTTGTGATCCCGACAACCCTCTTCCCCTGGAATGGATTTTCGATTCCTGTAAAAAGCTTCCGTATTTGTGAATCGGGCAGGCCGAGTTTTTCTTTGGCATTAGCCTTGATATGATCAAGATAGCGGATAGCTTCGCTGTAAACCATTGCGATCTTCAGGTCATTATCCACAATTTCGTCTGTGAGAAGAGCTAATGTTCTTTTCAATATCTCCATGGAACTGGTGAATTCTTTTCTGACCGGCTCTCGGTGGCCCGCGTCAGGCGAGAGGATGACAGAGATGATATGCGTTGCCCCTTCATCGATCGCCTTGCCGAAAGGAGCGATTTCCTTAACTCCTCCATCCACATATTGATACCTTCCGATTTTAACCGGGGGCATCATGACAGGAACGCAGGCTGAGGCGAGGATCTTTTTGAGGAGGATGGGTTTTGAATCCTGGTGTTGATTCCCGTATTCAATCTCTCCGGTCTGCATGTTGACGACTGTGACAAACATCTCCGTAGAGGATTGAAGAAGTTTCTGATAACGTTTTCTGTCACCGAAGAATTTAGTAATCAACCTTTCAAGGGGCTTGGTATCGTTGAGGGCATCAGAGAAGAGGAAGGCGAGAAGATCGGGCCGGTCTGTGAGGATGTCCTGCTGCTGCACATTCTCATAAAAGTGGATGAGATTGGCAATGTCCTGGCTCGCCACCAGGGGAGCGATGAGGGCGCCTGTGCTTGTCCCCACCACGAGGTCAAAATTGAGACCCAGCTCAACCATCAGGTATTTGACCACTCCTGCGGTGAAGGCGCCTTTGGCCCCTCCACCGCTTAAGACCAGAGCCCTCTTATTTGCCATCTTTCCCTCCCTGCAATTGACTGAGCGCCTTTTTCATGCCGGCAAGGATCGCAGAAACCAGTTGACGCTGGACTTCAGAGGAATTGAAATTACTTCTTTCATAATGATGTTCCGGTTTCTGGAGTTCAAACATGATATCCATTTCAATGAGGTAGCCAAGATTCTTAAAGGGATCAATTCCTTTTAGCTCATCCATCAGTTGATTCATGGTGGCCGTTTTTTCGAAAGATGGAAGTTGTGCGGCAAAGAGTGTCTGTTTTGGGGGATTGTCTCTCAGTTGCCCTCTGACAGTCGTGGTGACCAGGGCCGTCACCTTTTCAAAAAATCCTGCGAGTGGCTCCGGACCGATCTCAGGCGAAGTCTCGCAGGCAGTGAGGATTAGAAGGATTGATAAAAGAAAAACGATCCTGAAGATAGGGGAATGGCGTTTCCTTGAAATCATGTCTGCCTCATACCGGTCAAAGATGAATGAATATCGATTCAAATTTACTAAACAGAGAGAAGGAAGTCAATGGAATTCAGGGGTTTGGAAATAGGAAGTCAAAAATGAAAAATTGGGGGTAAAAACCGATGGCCGGAGCTCGCTTTCAATGTCCCGCGGCCCCAGCCATCGGCCATATCAACCATTCTTACTTACTAAGAGTTTCAATCTCTTGTCCCTGGGAATTCAGGATGGTGAGATCGATTGCGAGTCCGCCATCCAGGCGGTGAATAGCGCAGCTGAGTCAGGGGTCATAGGCGCGTATGGCCATCTCCACCCGGTTCAGAATTCCCTGGTCGTACTTGCCCTCTTTAATGAAGGTTTTGGCCGTCTGGTTGACCGAGAGATTCATTGCGGCGTTATTGTGGGTTGTTCCTACAATCAGGTTCACCTTAGTGATCAAACCTTCATTGTCGCATTCATAATCGTGAATCAGGGTTCCTCGTGGGGCCTCAACGCAACCTACGCCCCGACCTGCTTTGGCTGTTACCTGTGCCCGAATATTGGCGCCGGTGATCTCCGGGTCATTCAAGAGTTGCACAACGGTTTCTGCCGCTTGCAGGAGTTCGATCAGGCGGGCATAGTGGTAGAGTAAGGTGTAATGGGCCGGGCGCCCAAAGGCTGCCCGGAATTCCTCGAACTCGGCCTGTGCCAGAGGAGTTGCCATCTTGTCGGCTACGTTAATGCGGGCCAGGCAGTTGGTTCGATAAACCCCAACGGGGTTTTCCAATGAGAGATTGAGCTTGCCCCATTTTTTGGCGTAAGGGAATTTCTGATAGGACCAGGGCAATACCGATTCGCCGATATAATCCAGATACCGGTCGTAAGAAAAATCTTCGTAAGAGCCGTCGGATTTCATCATCCGGAGCTTGCCGTCATAAAATTCGAGCGCCCCGTCTTCCCTCACGGTTCCCAGATACCCCACCTCGATGACACCAAGGGATTTGATGGTATCCATGTACTTCGGGAAGACATTTTCCTTGGCGAACTTCATTGAGAATTTAGAAAATTCCAGCAACTCTTGAGCGGGGCCAAGCATTTTCTGACGCTCGGTTTCGATCATAGGTTTGCTCACTCCGCCCGGCACCGAGAAGGTGGGATGGATGGCCCGGCCGGCAAACCCTTCTAACATCTGGGCGCCCAGATGGCGCATATGAACGACTTGTTTGGCAATGTCCGGGGCGGCTTTGATGATGCCCACCACATTTCGCACCGAATAGTCGGCGTCAGGACCGATGACAAAGTCAGGGGCCGCCAGAAAGTAAAAATGGAGGATTTTATCGCTTACATAAGCGATGCTCTGCATCAGGCGGCGTAATTTCACTGCGGTTGGCGGCGGTGTAACGCCGAAACAACCATCCGTTGCCTTGCTTGATGCCAGGTGATGGGCCCAGGGGCAGATGCCGCAGATGTGACAGACAATCCGGGGCATTTCCTCAACGGGCCTTCCTTCGCAAAATTTTTCAAAACCTCGCAGGTTCTGGCCATGAACCTTGGTATCGATAACATTGCCCGCATCATCCAGGGTGATAGCTACCTTGGTATGGCCTTCGATCCGGGTGATTGGCTGAAGATTAATGACTGTGCTCATGCGTTTTACCTCCTCATTTGGTGGGTCGCGCCGGCAAAACTTTCAGCATGCCGTGCGCTCCGATATAACGGTTCAACATTGCGCGCCGATCCAACATGGATTTGGCGTCCAGCCCGACTGAGCTCAGGGCGCCCATCATATCGACCATGGGCTGGGCTCCTTTCCGGATGGGTCCGAAACAGCCACGGCAGGGGGTCCGGGCTTGAACACAACGGGGCACCCCGGCTTTTCCTGAACAACCTGCCAGAGTCACCGGGCCCTGGCAGAGATAACCCACCTCGTTGAAACAACGCATCTTGTCTATGCCCTCTTCCGGATTAAATTCCATATTCTGGAGCCAGCGCTTGACAGGGCCCCCGCCCGACTTTTTCTCGCGAATAACCGGGCAGGTGTCACAAACGCTCCGTTCAGGGAGACTCCATGCGGTCTTGCCTTCGAGCAGTGCGGTGATAGCTTCGACAATCCAGTCGGGGTGGGGGGGGCAACCAGGGATACTGATGTCCACTTTAACGACTTCATCTAAGGCAGCGCAGGTGGGGGTCCATTTTGGGACACTGGGATCTACCGGGTCAGGGGAGGGTTCGGTGGAGGGGGATTGACGAAACACTTTTTCAAAAACTTCTTCATTTTTAAACATATTGGCCTGGGCCGGTATCCCACCATGACAGGCACAAGTGCCGAGAGCGATGAGAATCTTGGTTTTTTTGCGGATCTCTTGTAACTCGTGCTTTTGTTCATCGTTACGGACGCCACCACTCAAGATGCTTACCACAGACTCGGGGACATCCATTTCCGTTTTCTCGCCTAACTGACCAAACAGTTTGTGATCTATCAGGGGTGTGATGTGGACAAAGTTTAAATGATTCAGGAGGTCCACGAGGGGGTCTCCTATATTGAGGATGGAAATCTCACAACCGGAACATGCGTTCAACCAATCTTCAAAAACATTTACAGCCATACGATTACCTCCTTTCAAATTAGTGTGCGGATTAGTGTGCGGAAATCAGCCCTCACTTGTTACTGCCAATTCTAAATCTTCTCCTCCCCACGGCAGCTCGTCTAAATTGGTTTCTATCACGGGATTGTTTCCGTGTTACCATAAAGGAAAAGGAATCAGGTGTCAAGGGATTTTTAGGAGGTTTCCCTTTACTCCGGTAGAAATAATGCCCCGCTGGAATTTCTAATGGAGTTTACTAATACAAGCGCATTAAATGAGATGCTGAAACAAGTGCAGCATGACAACAAAAAGTATGTCATTCCGAACTTGTTTCGGAATCTCGAATTTAGCAATGACAATAAATTAATTGCGTTTGTATTAATTGTGGGGCCATGAGACACTCTTGCTTACGTTTTATAAGGGCTGGGCCCCAGTTTTTTTACCTGTTCGGTAAAATCTTTCACGATCTGGGCAAATCTTGGGCCTTCAGCGGATGAAATCCATTCTATTCTAAACCTTTCCGCCTCAATCCCTAAATCTTCCAACATCATTATTATGGCGTCCGATCTCTTTGCTGCTTTTTCATTACCATCCTGGTAATGGCAATCGCCGATGTGTCAGCCACCCACCAGGACGCCATCGACTCCTTTTTGCAAGGCATCGATCACCAAATTCGGGTGGACCATACCCGAGCACATGACCCGTATAATTCTTAAACTCGTTGGATACTGCAGCCTGGAAACACCTGCCAGGTCGGCTCCGGAGTAAGCGCACCAATTGCAACAGAAACCTATGATCAACGGCTCAAAATTGTCATTCATGCTTCCACCCCCAATGCGGCATTCACTTGTGCTGAAATCTGTTCTAATTTAAACCCTCCCACAAATATCCCTTTCTTTGGGCAGGTCGCCATACAAGTTCCACAGCCTTTGCATAGAACTTCATTGACTTCAACGGTCTTCTTAATGGCATCTTTACTCATATATTCAATCAGAGTGATCCCCCTATAGGGACAGGGATCTATGCAGAAAGCGCACCCGTCGCAGTTCGCGTCCACCACCTTGGAAATAATCCCCTCCAGCTCTATCGAATCCTTTGAAAGCACGGTGGCCGCCCTTGAGGATGCGGCCTGAGACTGAGCAATGCTTTCTTCGACCGCTTTTGGAAAATGGGCCATGCCGGCTAAAAAGACGCCATCGGTGGCAAAGTCGATTGGCCGCAATTTCATATGGGCCTCGAGGAAGAATCCGTCTTTGTTAAGCGGGACCTTTAAGTATTGACCAATGGTTTTATTGTCCTCATTTGGGACAACTCCTGCGGACAGAACGACCAGGTCAGAGTTCATCGTTACAGGTATTCCCAGAGTCTGGTCAAACACATTTACTTTTAGGCCGTTTTTGGTCTTCACAACCTCCGGTTTCTGATCTTTCTCGTATCGTATGAAGACGATGCCTTTTTGTCTCGCCTGAGTGTAATAGCTTTCCTTAAAACCATAGGTTCGGACATCTCTGTAGAGGACATAGACATTGGTTTCGGGCGAGAGTTCCTTTATTTTCAAGGCGTTTTTGACTGCTTCGTTACAGCAGAGCCTTGAACAATAGGGTCTTTCCTCATCGCGGGAACCCACGCATTGAATCATCACCACATTCTTGACTCCTTTTGCAAGTCCCCCGCCTTGGGCCAGTTTTTGTTCGAGCTCCAACTGGGTCAGCACCCTCTCATCCGCTCCATACAGATATTCCTTGGGTTTATACTCTTTTGAGCCGGTTGCCACGATCACAGTGCCGTGCTCAAATTCTTTTGACGTGCCGTTCATCGTGATCTTGGTCTTAAAGTTTCCGATGAAGCCGTCGACCTTTTCGATTTTCGCCTGGGTGAATAGATGGATGTTTTTATTCTCCTTTACCCTGGCTGCCAGTGATTTGAGTTCGTTGTTAGTTTTCGTTCCATCAATCAAATAATGGATCTGTTTGAGGTAACCGCCCAGCTCCTTTTCTTTCTCCACCAGATAGACTTCAAAGCCCTGGTCGGCCAGTTCCAGTGCCGAGGTCATCCCGGAAAGCCCGGAACCAATGACCAGGGCGGCCTTGTTGACCGGAACCGTCATCATTTCAAGCGGTTCAAGGAGTCTTGCTTTGGCAACCGCCATTCTCACGAGGTCCTTCGCTTTTTGGGTGCCCTTTTCGCGCTCATTCATGTGGACCCAGGAACATTGGTCTCTAATGTTGGCCATTTCAAAGAGATAAGGATTAAGGCCTGCCTTCCGAACCGTGTTCCTGAAGAGAGGTTCATGGGTTCTGGGGGTGCAGGCCGAAACGACCACGCGGTTTAAGTTATGCTCCTTTATTTTTTCTTTGATATTGTCCTGGGTATCGTTTGAACAGGTGTAAAGATTATTCCCTACGTAAACCACATTGGGAAGAGTTTTGGCATATTCCGCGATTTCCGGAACATTAACGAAACCGGCGATATTGGATCCGCAATTGCACACAAAAACTCCCACGCGCGGTTCCTCGCCAAGAACATTTCTTTCTTCAGGGAAATCCTCTTTGACGATCAGGCTGCCCCTTGCCTCCTTCAAAAGGGAGAGCACCTTGGATGCCGCGCCGGATGCCTCCATCACCGTCTCAGGAATATCCTTGGGTTGCGTGAAGGCTCCAGCGAGATAGATACCGCTCCGTTTAGATTCGACAGGATGAAACGGTGAGGTCTTGCAGAAATGGTGTTCATTGAGTTCGATGCCGAATATTTTAGCAATTCGATCCGCCTCCTTGGGAGGTTGCGTGCCAATGGACAGTATGACCATATCGTATTCACGGGAGGCTTTTTTATCATCTTCAATCAAATATTTAACGGTCAGGTTCCGACTTCCGGGAACCTCCTCAATGGAGGCAGGTCGGGATCGGATGTAATTGATCCCAAGCTGTTTTGCCCTTTCGTAATATTCATCAAACCCCTTGCTGAAGGCGCGCATGTCCATAAAGAAGATATCACACTGCAGGTCCTTCCCGAGATGTTCTTTAGCGATGATCGCCTCCTTGGTGGCGAACATACAACAGAAAGAAGAACAGTAGTCTCTTTCATGGTCCCGGGAACCGATGCACTGTATGAAAGCAATTCGTTTGGGTTCCTTATGGTCAGAGGGGCGCACGACATGTCCCCCAAAGGGGCCTGAAGCGGAAAGGATCCTTTCAAATTCGAGTGCGCCGATGACATTCGGGAAACGACCATAACCGAATTCGGGTTTGCCTGTTGCATCATAGACTTGATATCCGGGCGACAGGATGATGGATCCCACATTGATCTCAACTTTTTCCTCTTTCTGTGTGTAATCCACGGCCAGGGCTTCGCATCGCCTTTTGCACTCCTCGCATTCGATGCAGCCCTCGATTTGCCCTGCCAAGCACCGTATGGCTTCTTTAACGGCTTGCTCTGGGCTGAACCCGAGCGCCACTTCCTTAAAATTGGTCACTCTTTCTGCGACAGGCAGCTCCTTCATATGGACACGGTTCTCAGAGGGAAAACGCTGTTTCAAGACTGCAACTTCCTTCTCATCAAGTTTCTCCGGTTTTTTGTCTTCTCTCAGGACCTCGATGGGATCACCCTTCAGATACCGGTCGATTGAGATTGCCGCTTTCTTTCCTGCGGAAATGGCATCAATGACATAAGCTGCGCCCGTCACCACATCGCCACCGGCAAAAATTCCTTCTATATTTGTCACTCCGGTGTTCGGGTCAATCGGGACTGTCCCATTCTTGGCGAGATTGACCCCCATTTCTTTCAAAAATTCAACCTGAGTCACTTGTCCCAGGGCGGCGATGACCGTATCCACAGAAACCTTAAATTCTGAGCCGGCGATTGGAACGGGACGCCGCCTGCCACTGGCATCAGGCTCTCCCAGTTGCATTTTGATACACTCCATCTCGGAAAGGGTTCCGTTTTTCGAGAAGAATCGTTTAGGCAATGTGAGATAATCCGTCTTGATTCCTTCCTTCTCCATCGCCTCGATTTCTTCGGCGGCAGCCGGCATCTCAGCCCGGGTACGTCGGTAGACAAGCCGCACCTCTTCAGCTCCAAGGCGTTTTACCGTTCGGGCACAGTCGATGGCTGTGTTTCCTCCCCCGACCACGGCGACCTTCTTTCCAATCTCCACTTTTCTCCCAAGGTTGACTGCCTGAAGAAATTTAATTCCATCCGTGACCCCTGGCTGGTCCGCCCCTTCTCCTTCGAGTTTCATCCCGCCCGGAGCGCCCACACCAATGAAGATGGCCTGGCAATCCTTTCGGATATTGGCAAGAGCGATATCTTTCCCAACCTCGACTCCTGTTTTAATCTCAACCCCAAGCCTCTTGATGTAGTTGATCTCCTGTTCCAGTATCTTTTTAGGGAGACGATATTCGGGGATGGCGTAACGTAACATGCCTCCCGCTTCAGGCTGGGCTTCAAAAATGGTCACGTCGTGCCCTTTTAAAGCAAGATCATTGGCAGCCGCGAGACCGCCCGGTCCCGCGCCGATGACGGCCACCTTCTTGCCTGTTTTAGTAATCTGGGGGATGGGCAGTTCATCAATGTTCACCTGGTCGGCGACAAACATCTTTAGTTCACGAATGGCGATTGGGTCTTCAAGTTGCCCACGGTTACAATTTTTTTCGCATGGGGCGTAACAGACTCTGCCGCACGCAGAAGGAAGGGGGTTGATATCCCGGTTCATCTGATAGGCTTCTTTATACTTTCCCTGTGCGATTAATTTAACGTAACCGAGCACATTCGTATTAATTGGACAAGCATACATACAGGCCGCCTTGCAGGGGCGCTCCTCACGCTTGTCAATCGTCGCTTTGTTTGGGATGGACTGGGGGAAAAGGATGTAAACTGCCTTGCGATCCGACAATCCGACTTCGAATTCATTCTTCATGAATACCGGGCAACTGGCAAAACAGAGGCCGCACCCGGTGCACTTGCTTATATCCACATAACGAGGCTTTTTGCGGATGGTGACTTGGAAATTTCCCGGTTCTCCTTTAACACTTTCGACATCACTTAAAGTAATTAACTCAATATCTTTATGCCGGCCGACCTCGACCAGTCTGGGCGCAATGGTTCACATGGCACAATCGTTCGTGGGGAACGTTTTATCGAGTTGTGCCATGACCCCGCCAATCGAGGGCTTACTGTCAGCCAGATAGACCTTAATGCCGCAGGCGGCAAGATCAAGGGCGGCTGCCATCCCGCCAATCCCGCCGCCGACGATCAATGCGGCGCCAACTTTTTTTCCATTCGTTTTAGGCTGTTGCATATTTAGAAACCTCCTTCTGGGACCATTGGGGTTGAAGAGTCCCCTCTTTTTTTGATTGTAAGGAGATGGCCAGTGGACGGTAGATCATATGCGTCCATTTGCCAAAGGGCATTTCAATGACCAGCATCGGAACTGCGATGATGAGATGAATCGCATAGGTGTAGCAGGTGGCGAGTTCAAGCCCTGATATCCTGCAAAGATGGAGGATGATCCCGCTCAGGGCTGTGCCGAAAAGCAGAAGCAGAAAGGTCCAGTCCTGAAGCCCGGAAGACTTGTAGACCTCTTTTTCTTTTTTGATGCGTGCGATCAAAATACTGCCGGTGCCATAAAGCAAGAAGAACGTTGCAAGATATCCCACCCATCTCTGGGGATGGAAAAAGGGATGGACCTGATCGGTCTGAAACCAGCTCAAGGCAAAGGTCTTAACAAACAGCATCATCAAACAGCCAATCCCAATGAAGAGATGCTCAACCCACCTGCTCTTTCCTGTTGGGCATTCCGCCATTTTTTTGTAGGTGAAAAAGTGGGTCAGGAAGGTCAGCACTCGAGAGGGAAGGGAAGGAGAGGAACCTCGGCTGTATTGATTTGCCGATGCAATCAATCCATACATGCGAAAGGCATTGGTAGTAAGGATCAGCAGAGGGAGAAGAATGACCGCGAGCGTGAAATAGGTCATTGTTGGAAACATATGCTCCAGGGGCAGGGCGGTCGTTGTGAGATCAGAAAGCGGCATTTTTGCCACATAGACATGATAAAGGCCGGTCAGCAATAGGACGACAACCGCCATGAAAGAGAGAGCTCCGATATACCCTGCTTTCGACCGGTTGATCTTAGAGGCGATGCCTGTCCAATCGTATGCAGAGACCAGATACCGCCGCAACGTCATCATGGACTCCTGGGGTTTCGTCTGCCTGGGGCAGGCGACTGAGCAGTCCCCACAATCATGACAGACCCATGGGTCCACGCTTTCAAGCAGGGCTTGTTTTACGCCCATGACCACATGGCGCATCGATTTCCTCGGGAATGTGGCCTGATCATTTGACAGGTCACAGCTCAGGGTGCAACTGCCACAATTGAAGCATCCCTCCGCGTCGAATTTCCCGTATCTGCGGACTTCGGCCATCAGTTTCAAGTCAGATTCATAGTAATTCATTCCCGCCGCTCCTTTCTGATTTCTATCGTCCTCAAAGTATCTTCCCCCTTTACGGGAGAAAGCGCCCTTTGCGCTTGTTGAACTCCATCACCTGCTGATTCGCATCTCAGTTGACATCAAACGGGCCGGCATCAGGCACATGATTTCAATACTTCCTCGGCGGCAACCGCCACACTTTCCGTTAACGCCTCCGACAATCCAGGACTCACGGCCTCGGGTATGTGGTCTACTTGCGCGGCGATGATGATGACGTCAACATTGCAGAATTCTTTCAGTTCTTTAAGCAGATTTGATGTGGGCATTTCATGCAGAGTGAAATCCTCTATCTTGTTCAGAGGGAACTCATCTACATTCAGGTTGAATACTTCTCCGGGCTTTCTTTTTGCGTCAACAGCGTCAATAACGATGATCTTTTTAGGTTTTTGTGGAGATAGGATGAAGTCGAAGAGAATCTCTCTAACACTTGTTCCCACATTGATGACAGAGACGTTTTCCGGCAACTCGATACAATTCTGGAGATAGTCTGCCACGCAGGGTCCAAAGCCATCATCCCCGAAAAGAATATTGCCGCATCCGAAAACAACAATGTCCCGATACCTGCCGTCCGGATTCTTACAGGGTTCAATATTAGAATTTTCTTCCGACATTTTTTGAATCCACCCAAAAGCATCCCTCCCTGGAGGGGGCGGATTTCCTATCATCTGTTTTGTTCCTGCTTTCACAAAGTAGTGTAAAAAACTCCACCTACTGACCTTCCACAACGACTTCTTTTACAACCCTTCGCGTATAAAGGTAAGTTTTTTCGCTCTCTTCATATGTTTCAACTTCAAAACCATCATCTTTGTATTTTTGAGCTTTCTCCAAAGCTTTTTCCTGACTTGGATAATCAATGCCATCCCACATAAACTTTTTATCTTTGTACATGTAATTACTTGGCATAGCTGGTCACTCCTCTCGGGCAAACGGATAAGTCCCCGCTTCTCTTTTTAAATGAAGTTTTTTTTTGAAAACAAGAATGGCTATTTACCCCCCCGGTAAATGTTTGCGCTGATTAGTACTACAGCGGCTTTTTTTCGTCATTCCCGTGAAAACGGGAATCCAGGATGTCTATGGGCCTCAAAAGCTCAACTGGATACCCGCCTTCGCGGGTATGACGGATAGGGCGGTAGCACTTTTTGTTGGTACAGCGCCGTTCTTTCTAAAAGAGTCGCTGTAGTATTAGCAACTGCTTTTTAAAGGAAGACTTATAATAAAACTCGACTTGTTTGTGTATTATGTTTTATACTCAAGTGAAATGTAACACAAGCAATTTTTTTGTCAAGAGAAAAAATAAATTAAAATAAAACCCCTTTTATATTAATATGTTACATGATATTACCAGTCCGGTTTTGTCAGACTCTTGGGCCATATCTATGACCATCCTTTTTTGCCTTGTTTTAACTCCAAAAATTAGGGTCACCCGCCAGGGCTTTAAGGAAAATGTTGATTATTTTCATGTAACGGGCTGAATTTACAAAAAACTTTTACGATCTCAGGCCTGAATTTGGCCCCTTTTTTTTTGAAAAGGATTTGGTTATAATCTCCAATCTTATTTTATGAATTCAACGAAGGGGGATATGATGAAAGTCGTTAAACCAAAGGGACCGGAGATATTTGACATCGAACTTGAAAAGGACCTGTTGGCAAAAAACAGGAATCTTGCCAAAGAGAACAGGAAAAGATTTGACCATTTGAAAATAACAGCGATAGATGTCATGGGATCCATCGGCTCGGGAAAGACCTCATTGATCAAGGCGCTCTTAAAGAAGCTTAACATGGGCGAATCAGTCGGGGTGATTGCAGGAGACCTCACTACAACCATTGACGCCGAAAGGATTAGAGAGGAGGGAGCCCGGGTTATTCAGATCAATACCGGAAAAGAATGCCATCTTGACGCCCATCTTGTCGGCCAGGCGATTGAGAGGATGAGTCTCAGCGGAATTGATATCCTTTTCATTGAAAATGTGGGAAATCTCATATGCCCGGGAGAGTTTCCTTTGGGCGCCCATAAGAGAATCGTTGTTACCTCTACCACAGAGGGGCCTTATACTCTGATCAAGCATCCTTACATCTTCAGGCAGGCTGACGTGATTGTCCTTAACAAGATCGACCTTGCAAAGGCAATGAAATTGAATCCTTCCCAGCTTGAAAAAGATTCCCGGAAGATCAATCCCCAGGCGCCTTTTATCCGGACCAATGCCATCAAGGGGACAGGCATACCGGAGATACTCAGGTCCCTTAAGTTCAAAACCTGATCATGCACGAGTTTTCCATCTCCTCGGAGATTGCAAAGACGGTTCTTGACACGGCGGAAGAGAATAAGGGCATTAGAGTCTTGTCCATCCTTTTAGAGATTGGAGAGATGACCCTTCTCAGTGTGGAGCAGGTGAAGTTCTGGGTTCAGGAGTTATTGAAAGGATCGATTGCCGAGGGAGCAGAGATAAATATCAAAACCATCAGGGTCCGTATTCAGTGTGAGTTCTGCCAGCACCAGGGGAGGCCCTTTTTTGACCAACAGGAAGGGGTTGGGCATCTTGGCCCATATTGTTGTCCAAAATGCAAAAGCTTTCAGGTAAAGGTCAAGAAAGGGGGGGGATGCACCCTCAGACAAATCCGGATGGTCAGATAACAATGAAGCTCTCCCCCACAGGGCGGGGCTTCCAGGTAAGGTAATCTCATTTTATATTGCGCCCCTTGACCCCGCTTTGTAAGCGGGGTCAAGGGGCGCATTCCGGTCAACAGATCCTCGGGTACTGGCTTCCAGTAAGCATATCCAGAATGCGATGCCCCCCGATCAAAGTGTGCAGGACCACTTTTTTAGGATGTTCTTCGATGACCCTTCCAATGATCTGGCTGTCTTTTCCAAGAGGATGACCTCTCATCACCCCAAGCAATCGCTCTACTTCGCCCGGCGGACAGATGGCTGCCAGTTTACCTTCATTGGCAAGGTAGAGCGGGTCTAACCCCAGCAGTTCACAGATACCCCTTGCCGATTCCCGGACAGGGATTTTTTCTTCTTCGACCACCATTCCAACATTCGACTTTGAGGCGATTTCATTGAGGGTGGTGGCGAGCCCGCCACGGGTGGGGTCCCGCATACACCGGATGGAAGGGGAGAACTCGATCATCTTTCCAACCAGATCGTTTAGCGGGGCGCAGTCGCTTTTTAAATCCCCCTGGAATTGAAACCCTTCCCTCTGGGAAAGGATGGTCAGCTCGTGGTCTCCGAGGGGACCGCTCAGGAGAATTCTGTCTCCCGGCTTTGCATTCATTCCTGAAAGGTGAATTCCGGCCTTAACCCATCCGATCCCCGCCGTATTGATAAAAAGTTTGTCCGCAGCCCCATGCTCCACCACTTTGGTGTCGCCCGTTACAATTTGGACATTTGCTTCTTCTGCCGCATCAAAGATGGATGAGACAATCCTTTTAAGATCGGAGATGGGGAATCCTTCCTCGATAATCAGGGAAAGGCTGAGAAAGGCTGGAATAGCTCCTATCATGGAAAGGTCGTTCACAGTGCCACAGACAGCGAGCCTTCCAATATCTCCACCCGGGAAGAAAAGAGGGTTCACCACATAGGAGTCGGTCGTAAAGGCAATTGGTCCGGTTTGATTGGTAATCCTGGCGCTGTCATCCAGCGGCTGTAGAAAGGGGTTTGAGAATCTTGGTAAAAAAAGTTGTTGAATCAGATCGTGGGAAAGTTTTCCCCCGCTTCCGTGAGCGAGAAGGATTTTGTCGTCAGGCATAAACTCTACACCTTCTGTTGAATTTTTGTAGCGTCGGCATTTACTGCCGACGAATTTTATCCATTCGCCCCTCGCCCCCAGTAAATGAGGGCGCTACAGATCTATATGTTATGTTGGGCTTCATGAAAACTTAAAATAGGCGTGACAGGTGCCTTCCATAGAAACCATGCAGGGGCCAATGGGATTTTCAGGATGACAGGCCGTCTTGAAGAGCCGGCACTCCACGGGCGTTTTGATCCCCTGCAAAACCTCTCCGCAGAGACATTGCGGGTGTTCTCTCGGCGGCTCAACTTCCACATCGAAATTCGCGGCGTCCATCTCTGCATAGAGTTCTTTAAACCGGTAACCACTGTCCGGAATCGTTCCGAGCCCCCTCCATTGGGCATGATCGTGAACAAAAACCTCGTCAATCTTTTGCATGGCGAGCGGGTTTCCATTCTCTTGGACGATCCTTCCGTACTGATTATCAATGACAGCCCTGCCTTCTTCAATCTGCCTTATCAGCATCCAGACACCCTGAAGGATGTCCAGAGGTTCGAAACCCGTGATGACCGCAGGCCGGCCAAAATCCTTTGCAATAAATTGATAGGGTGTTATTCCGAGGATGGCGCTCACATGTCCGGGGAGAATAAACCCGTCCACGTTCAACTTCTCTGACTGCAACAGGGCATAAAGGGCAGGAGGAATCCGCTTCTGGCTGTTTAAGAAAAAGAGGTTTTTGATCTTTTCTTCTTTTGAACGAAGGATGGCCACCGCAATGGTCGGAGATGTGGTTTCAAAGCCTATGGCGAGAAAGATGACCTTCTTGTCAGGGTTTTTTTGGGCGATCCTTATTGCCTCCAGAGAGGAATAGATGATTCGAATGTCTTTCCCTTCGGCCTTCTCTTTCTGAAGGCTCGAAGTTGAGCCAGGAACCTTCATCATGTCGCCGAAGGTCACAATCATCACATCCTTCTGCCGGGACAGGGCAATGGCCAGATCAATGTCCTGATTGGGGGTGACGCAGACCGGGCAGCCAGGGCCTGAAAGAAGTTTGACATGCTCCGGAAGAAGCCCTCTGATACCGTACCGGAAGATGGAGACTGTATGGGTTCCACAAACCTCCATGAGCTGGACAGGGCGCGTGGAGGTCTTTTCGATATTCTGAAGGAGCCCTTTCGCAAGATCCTTATCCCTGAATTCGTCAATGAACTTCATATGGCCTCTGCAAGCTCCGTTAAAAGTTTAAGCGTTTCATGCGCCTCCGATTCGTCCACCTTGTGGATTGCAAAACCGGTATGGATGAGGACATACTCGCCAACCGAAACATCCGGGCAGAGATCCAGGGAGATGTCTCTCACAATGCCTCCGACATCCACCTTGGCCACATTTTTTTCGATCTCCACGACTCTTCCTGGAATCCCTAAGCACATTGGAATCACCTCGTAATAGCACCCCCTCACCCCCCCTCTCCGGTGGCCACAGGCGTCACGCCTGTGCTACTGGGGAGAGGGGAGGGTGAGGGGATTACATTTGAAACAACCTCATATGTCCAATCACCGCCTGCCCAAGAGAGATGCCACCGTCGTTGGTCGGGACAAGATGGTGGGTAAAGACCTCAAATCCGGCTTCCCTAAGTTCACGGGTGGCCAAAAAAAGAAGGAGGATGTTCTGGAAGACCCCTCCGCTCAGAACCACACGATTCAATTCCTCTTCTTTTCGAAGGGCTTCACAGGTTTCTACGATCATACGGGCAATGGTTCGATGAAACTTCCCGGAGATTTTAGAATTTGAAACTCCTTCGGTCAAGTTCCTGACTACTCCCCTGATCACCTCGGTTGGGTCAATGACAAAGGGCGGTTCTCCTTTAAAAAGATAGAATGGATATGTTTCTTTTATCTCCCTGTCGGCAATCATCTCCAGTTCAATGGCGGCCTGCCCCTCATAATTTACCTCATCCCTTATGGAAAGAAGAGATGAGATTGCATCAAATAGCCGTCCCATACTCGAAGTCCAGGGAGTATTGATCTTTCCTTGAATCGCTCTCTTCAAGAGATCCCACTTTTTTAGGTTGCCTCGCTCTATGAAAGGGATCCTCAAATCCTGCGCTTCATCTCCAAAAGCTGCCGAAAGATAGACCAGCGCCATGCGCCAGGGTTCTTTGATGGCCTTCGAGCTTCCCGGCATTGGAACCTTCTTCAGATGGGCGACGCGGGTGAAGTCCATTAAATTGGCCTTTAAAAATTCACCTCCCCAGATGGTGCCATCCGTTCCAAAACCCGTCCCATCCAGAGCGACACCGATGACATCCCCTTCGATTCCATTTTCAGCCATACAACTGACGATGTGGGCATGATGGTGCTGAACCCCGACTTTAGGTAGATCAGGAATGGATAGGGCATATTTTGTCGAAAGATAATCCGGATGAAGATCGTAAGCCACGGCTTCCGGCTCAATGTAAAAGAGTCTCTTGAAATGTTCAATGCCTTCCTCAAAAGAGGTGAGGGTTTCCAAGTTTTCAAGATCTCCGATATGGTGGCTTAAAAAGGCGTATTGGTCCCGGGTAAGGCAAAAGGTATTTTTCAGCTCACCGCCCGTCGCAAGGATCATTTTTAACGGAGAGGAGAGCTTCACAGGAAAGGGGACATATCCTCTCGATCTACGAATGATGTATGGTTTTTCTTCAAAGACCCGTGTGACCGAATCATCGCTTCGCATATGAATATCCCGGTTATGAAAGAGAAAATAGTCCGCAATCGCGCGAAGACGACTTTTCGCCTCGTCGTTTTTGTAGGCGATGGGATCATCGCTTATATTTCCGCTTGTCATCACAAGGGTTTTTAAAGGCCCATTCAGGAGGAGGTGATGGAGAGGGGAGTAGGGCAGCATGACGCCAAGGGTATCCTGATAAGGAGCGACCGCATGGGCAATGGCGGAATCTTTCTTCCTTCTCAGAATGACGATAGGCCTTTCGACGCTCAGCAAGAGCCTTTCTTCCTCTTGATTTACTTCGCAATGCTTTCTTGCTTCCTCCATATCCCGGCACATCACGGCAAAGGGTTTATCCTCCCTGAACTTTCGGGACCTCAGAGAAGATGCCGCCTTGTCATTTTTCGCATCGCAGGCAAGGTGAAATCCGCCAATGCCCTTGATCGCAATGATGGTCCCTTTCCCCAATAGGTCTAATGCCTTTTCAACGGGATTGCCCGGAACTTCCTGTCCCTGGCTATCTTTTAGTTCGAGAGAAGGTCCGCACGAAGGACAGGCGTTGGGCTGGGCATGAAAGCGCCGGTTGGAAGGATCCTCATACTCTCCCTGACAGACCGGACACATCTTGAAAGGCTTCATCGTCGTCTTATGGCGATCGTAGGGGATAGCCTGGATAATCGTAAATCTCGGGCCGCAGAGGGTGCAGTTGATGAAAGGGTAGCGGTGTCGAAAGTTATGCGGTGTGAATAGTTCTGAAAGGCATTGGTCACAGGTTGCCACATCCGGCGAGATAAGGACGAATTTCTCCTGGGTCTCTTCGCTTTTTCGGATTTCAAAATGGGTGTAACCGTAGGGTTCGGTCAATCTTACATCAAATGTTTCGATCCGGGCGAGGGGAGGCGCAAGCCGGGGGATGTCCTGGATGAAGTGATCAATATTCCCTCCCTCGCTTTCGGCCTCGATGAAGACCCCCTTCTCATTATTGAGGACCCATCCCCGGATGGAATGACTCCGGGCCAGATTATAGATGAAAGGCCGAAACCCAATTCCCTGAACAATTCCGGTAATTCCAATCACAGCCCGTTTGGTCATAGATTCATCATAACCTTTTTAAAATCGTTTTTCTAATACTACTCCAACAAGTAGTGTTTATGGCGCGATGCAAGACGGAGATGTTTAGCGGTTTGATCAGAAAATCTCCCCCCTGCCTTCGCCGAAGCGGCTTCGCGCAGGCAGGTCGCCCCTCTTTTCCAAGAGGGGGAGAACAATTTCCCCCTCTTTCAAACTGACTATGTCCCATAAGTCAGGAGGCTGGATACAAGGAAGAACATACGACTGGTGTAATTGAGGTTTTGGTATACCCCACCCCCACCCCAACCCTCCCCTTGAAGGGGAGGGTAATCGTCACGCGCTTCGCGTAATTCCTCCCCCTTCAAGGGGGAGTTTAGGAGGGGGATGGGGAATCTGTCGGGGTGTTTCTTGTGTCCAGCGACTCTACATATGGGTAAAGATCAGTTTGGCAAAGGGGGAATAAGGGGAATTTTGTGAAATGTCGGAGTAGTACTAATACGAATTTTTTTCCCATGTCCTGGCGAGATTAACGCACGCTTTAAAAAATAGATTGATCTTCAGGGGTGTCTATGGTATTTCAAGACATGACCAAAGTGGGTGGGGAAGGAGGCGCAAAGATGGATAAAGAACTGATGGAATTTTTTGAGCAGAGGTTGATGGTTTTTGCAAAAAGGGATGATGTGGAAAGAGTGAGGCAGGAAACCAGCGCAAACTTTCGTAAACTAAAAGAGGAGAATAAGGAGCTTATCCTCGGATGGATCGAGGGAATAAAAACGGAGATGGAAGGATTGAGAAGGGATGGCAAAGTGGATATTAATCCCATCCGTGAGGATATTAAAGAAGAGATGAAAAAACTCGAACTGAAGATTCAATCCATGATCTTCCAATCGATTCAATCGATAGAGTCATCCATCGAGAAGATGAAAGAGGAGACCAACTCATCCATCCAGCAATCCAAACAGGAAATAGGCTCAAATCTTCAAGGGATGAGAGAAGAGACCAGTGCGGCCATTCTACGCTCAGGACAGGAAATGGATTCAAGCCTCCAATTGATCAGGGAAGAAGGGAGAGCCAACCTCGCTCAATCGAGAGAGGAGACCAGGGTCCAACTCGACCGATTTGGAGAAAAAGTGGGGAACCTCAATGACCAGATCGGAAAGGCAATCGAAGAGATCATGGCATTAAATGAGAAGATCAAAGAAGGGTTTAACGAGGTGAAAGAGGAATTGGGTTCGATGATCAAATTCTCTTATGCCGATCTGGAGAAACGGTTCGGCGCTCTGGAGGCCCGCGTCAAAGCCCTCGAAAAACTGGTTTTGCCTTAATTATTTCTCGATCAGATCAGAATTTTCCAGCCAAACCCTTCAACCCCATAAACCAAACGGGCATCTTAACCTTAACGAATAGTAATGCGTCACTCTTCCGTGGAAAATTAACGTCCTTCGGGCAGGCATGTTGGAGAAAATCTTATAGCGGAAACATCAGCTTGTCCGTAAACCAAAAGGACGATTCTGTATGACAAGGACTGTTCTACAATGGGCAATGTTGCCCTTGCCCAAAAAAATATAAA
>JAGXSW010000017.1 GCA_018333715.1 Syntrophaceae bacterium
GGCCTCTGGCCCGGAGGGAAAAGAGGGGCGAGGGGAGATTTTCCAATGCTTATGTCAATTCAATTATGAGACTGCTAATAAAATGTTTTCCTTATAACAAATGGTGAACGCCTTGTCAATAAAATTCAAATGGTAAGACTTTTAAACCAGTGTGGAGGTTAGAATTGCCTTTTAAAATCCCTTCCCTGCTCCTTTTCAAAAGAAAAAGAGAGGAGAAACCTTATCCCCTTTTCTAAAGGGGGATAACACAGCGTTTTCCAAAGAGTTAAAGCGCTCTTTTTTGCTTGACAAAAATTTTTGAAAATGCTATTGGTTATCTACCTTTATTGAGGAATGATCAAATACCAAATGGTCAGTCCAATTTTGGAGTCCACCCACTTTAAACCGGTTTATCCATGTGAATGTTAAAGGAAAGGAGGTGAATATTTTAATTCATCGGTCAGTTTTTCGGTTTCTATGTTTCAGAGGACATCAGGCTTTTTGAAAGAAGACTAATTCCAAACTTTACTTTATCATTAAAGAAGGAGGAAGGCATGATTAAAAAAGATATGGAGATAAAAGAGGAGAAAGTTTCACGCCGCAATTTTTTGAAAACTGCGGCTGTGGCAACAGGCGCAGCGGCAGCCATGGGCTTCCCAACGATCGTCAAGGCGCAGACGCCGATTACGATGCGCTGGCAGTCCACCTGGCCCACCAAAGACATTTTCCATGAGTACGCCCTTGACTTCGCCAAGAAGGTAAACGACATGACCGGCGGGGATCTCAGGATCGAGGTGCTGCCTGCCGGCGCCGTGGTGCCGGCCTTCGGTCTGCTCGACGCGGTATCCAAGGGCACGCTTGACGGCGGCCACGGCGTGTTTGTCTACCACTATGGCAAACAGAATGCCCTGGCGCTGTGGGGATCGGGCCCGGGCTACGGCATGGACGCCAACATGATGCTCGCATGGCACAAATATGGAGGCGGCAAGGATCTGCTGGCGAAGGTCTACGCATCCATCGGCGCAAACGTGGTTTCATTCGCCTATGGGCCGATGCCGACTCAGCCGCTCGGCTGGTTCAAGAAGCCGATCACCAAAACAGATGACTTCAAGGGCATGAAGTTCCGCACCGTGGGAATTTCCATTGAATTATTCACCGGCATGGGCGCGGCGGTCGTTGCGATGCCCGGCGGCGAGATCGTGCCGGCGATGGATCGCGGCCTGCTTGACGGGGCGGAGTTCAACAACGCCTCCTCCGACCGGTTGCTCGGCTTCCCCGACGTGTCGAAAGTGTGCATGCTCCAGAGCTACCATCAGAACGCTGAGACGTTCGAAATTCTGTTCAACAAGACCAAGTACGATGCGCTGTCGGACAAGTTCAAAGCCATCATTGAGAACGCCGTGGAAGCCGCCTCTGCAGACATGTGGTGGAAGGCAATCGACCGCAACTCCAAGGACTACATCGAGATGCAGACCAAGGACAAGGTCAAGTTTTACAAGACCCGTGACGCGATCCTGCAAAAGCAGCTTGAAATCTACGACGAGGTCGTGAAAAAGAAGTCGGCGGAGAACCCTCTGTTCAAAGAGATCGTCGAATCGCAGATAGCGTTCGCCAAGCGCACGGTGAGCTGGGACATGGATTATAACGTCGGCCGGCGCATGGCGTATAACCATTACTTCGTACCCAAAAAGGTCCCGGTGAAGCCTGCGGTAAAGCCGGCGGAAAAAGCTCCCGAAAAGGCTCCAGCAAAGAAGTAAACGGCTTCACAGCATCAACGCTAATCCACCTGGACGCGGACAGCGTCCGGGTGGATGTTTTTTGGATAGGATAGGATCGAATATGCAGAAATTACTGCTTACCATTGACAAGATCAGCACAATTACAGGTCAAGCATTTTCCTGGCTCATCGTCGGCCTCACCTTTCTCATCACCTATGAAGTCTTCTCCCGCTACGCGCTCAAGGACACGAATCCTGATGCTTTCGATGCCATGCTCATAATGTATGGGACCCTGTTCATGATGGCGGGCGCTTACACGCTGTCGAAGAAAGGCCACGTTCGCGGCGATATCCTTTACAGCTTTTTCCCCCAGAGGCTTCAGGCCACTATCGATCTGATTCTCTATATTGTCTTCTTCCTGCCGGGAGTGATTGCGCTCTGCTGGGCCGGCTACCAATATGCCGGCGAGTCTTGGGCGATCATGGAGCGATCGAGCATCACATCTGAAGGCCTGCCGATCTACCCGTTCAAGACGATCATCCCGATCGCCGGGGCGTTCATCCTGCTTCAGGGCATCGTCGAAATCATCCGGTGCGTCCAATGTCTGAAGCAGGGCAAGTGGCCCTCGCGCGAGGAGGACGTCAAGGAAGTCGACGTCGACGAATTGAAGGAAATGGTCCACGTCAAGGACGAGGACATCGCCAAGCTTGATGAGTTCGTGATAGACAAGAAAGAGAGCGACAAGTGAAAAAAGAAGCCTGGTTCGGACTTTCAATCATGGCTGTGGTGGTGATCGGGGTATTCATAGTGATGCCCTCGCCATCGCAGATGACCACCGGCCACCTGGGCCTGCTGATGCTTGCCATGATCGTGGTGGCGATCATGCTCGGCTTTCCCACCGCGTTCACCCTGATGGGCATGGGCACGATGTTCACCTGGTTTGCCTATTACAGCGTAAACCCGGAGACAGCGGTGAGGCAAACGCTCGACCTGATGGTGTTGCGCGCCTATGCGGTCATGAATAACGACGTGCTGGTTGCGGTTCCCCTGTTTGTCTTCATGGGCTTTCTGGTCCAGCGCGCCAACCTGATTGAAAGGCTCTTTCAGAGTCTGCACCTGGCAACCTCGCGTATACCCGGGTCGTTGGCCGTCGCGACGATTGTGACCTGTGCGATTTTTGCCACTGCCACCGGCATCATCGGCGCAGTGGTGACGCTGATGGGCCTGCTCGCATTTCCGGCGATGCTCAAGGCCGGATACGGAATCAGGCTCTCAGCTGGCACCATCACCGCGGGCGGCACCCTCGGCATTTTGATCCCGCCGTCCGTGCTTTTGATCCTCTATGGCGCCACTGCCGGCGTGTCGGTGGTGAAGCTTTACGCCGGGGCTTTCTTCCCCGGTCTCATGCTGGCTGCGCTCTACATCGTTTACGTTATCGTGGTAGCAAAAATCTGGCCCAGCCTCGCTCCGCCGCTGTCCGAGGAAGACCGGCGCGTGGATCTGCCCAAATTCGCAGAAATCATCGCCAAGACCAGAAGCAAAAATGTCATGGCAGGGCTGATTGGCGCAATCAAAGGCAAGCGCAACGCCGACGTCCCGATGCGCACACTGGTCAACCATCTGGGAATTGCGCTGCTGCCGACATTTGCGGCCGCGCTGCTCATGGGCTCAATCTATTTCTCCATAACTGCGCCGGATTACATAGTGCCCGAGGGTGTGGTCGAAATGGGCGCTGCGGCGACGACAACGGCCGAGGAAATAAAGACCGAAGCCGGGGGCTTGCAGGAACCGGAAGAAGCGGTCGGGCTGAAGGAACCCCCCGCTGAAGCCGGGCAGGAGGCGCCGGTTACACCCGGAGCCGTAGCAGAAGCCCAAAAGGAGTCCCCCGAAGCGGAGTCGGTTCAGCCAGTTGCGACCGCGTCGTCTGAACGAAAGCCCACCCCTACGGGCTACTGGGTTTCGCTTGGCATCGTCATGGCGGCGCTTGCGATTTTTTACGCAATTTTTACTTTCGTCCGGCTCGAGATCTTCAAGATGCTCCTGTCGTCGTTCTTCCCTCTGGCGGTCCTGATCCTTGCGGTGCTCGGCACCATCATCTTCGGCCTGGCAACGCCAGGCGAGGCTGCCGCAATGGGATCGTTCGGAGGTTTGGTGCTGGCGGCCGCTTACGGACAGCTCAACTTCAGAATGGTCAAGGAATCGGTCTTCCTCACCGCAAAGACCAGCGCGATGGTCTGCTGGCTGTTCGTCGGCTCGTCCATTTTCGCCGCGGCTTTCGCGCTGCTCGGCGGGCAGGAGATCATTAATGCATGGGTGAAGTCGCTCGACATGACGCCGTTGCAATTCTTGCTCCTGGCGCAGGTCATCATCTTCCTGCTCGGCTGGCCGCTGGAATGGACCGAGATCATCGTCATCTTCATGCCGATCTTCGTCCCGCTGCTGGCACACTTTCAAATCGATCCGCTCTTCTTCGGCCTTTTGGTGGCGCTCAACCTGCAGACGGCGTTCCTGTCGCCGCCGGTGGCAATGGCCGCCCTCTACCTGAAGGGCGTGGCTCCGCCGCACGTGACGCTGAACCAGATCTTCCTGGGAATGATGCCGTTTATGGCGATCCAGGTGTTCGCGATATTCCTGCTGTACGTGTTCCCGCAGATCGGATTGTGGCTGCCGGGTTTGATTTATAAATAATGACTGGGACCTCACGCAATCCCATCCCCCTCCCAACCCTTCGACTTCGCTCAGGACAGGCCTCCCCCTTGAAGGGGGAGGAGCCCATATTTTCCTCCCCTTCCCCCGGTCCCGCCCTATTTAATAGACCGGGGCGGGGAAGGGGAGGGTTAGGGTAGGGATGGGGTAAGAAAGATAGCACAGTGAAAAAATGTATTAGCGAAAAGGTAGAAACGAAGCCATGAAACCAAAAATACTTGTGACCCGGGAGGTATTCAATGATGTGCTCGAATACCTCTCTCAATATTTCGATGTGACATCGAATCAGCCGGATCTGCCCATGGATGCGGAAACCCTGGCCGCGAACCTTGCCGACAAGCAGGGCGCTATGATTACCCTGTCTGATAAAATTGATGCCACACTTCTGTCACGTTGTCCGAACCTGAAAGCAATTTGCAATATCGCCGTAGGGTATAACAACGTCGACATTGAGGCCTGCCGCAAAGCAGGTGTAATGGCGACCAACACCCCCGGCGTATTGGATGACACCACCGGAGATTTCACATGGGCATTGGTTCTTGCCACTGCGCGCAGGTTAACCGAGGCGGAAGCCTACCTGCGCGCTGGACAGTGGGATAGATGGAAACTGAAACAGTTTCTGGGCCTCGATGTTCACCATGCCACACTTGGAATCTTTGGCCTGGGACGGATCGGTCAGGTGGTGGCACGCCGTGCGATTGGATTCGAGATGAAGGTGATTTATCATGATGTCCGTCGAGCCGTTTCGGAGATCGAAGAGGCATCGCGGGCAAGGTTTGTGAGCAAGGAGGAGTTGCTTTCACAGGCCGACATTGTGACGATTCATGTTCCCTACTCCCCTGCTACCCATCACCTGATTGGCAAGCAAGAGATGGAAAGGATGAAACCGACAGCCATCCTTATCAATGCCTCCCGTGGCGGTGTGGTGGATGATGTGGCGTTGATTGAGGCGCTTCTTTCGGGAACGATTGCCGGCGCAGGTCTGGATGTTTTCGAAAATGAACCAAAATTGAATCCTGGATTTCTTGCCCTGAAGAATGTCGTTCTTGCGCCTCACATCGCAAGTTCGTCAAAGGCAACGCGCCACAAAATGGCCATGCTTGCCGCCGAGAACCTTGTAGCCGCCCTGACCACCGGCCATCCGCCCAACCTCCTTAATCCTGTTTGAAGCCCTGGATTAATTAGTGTCTGTTTATAAATGTCTTTTTCCGTCATGCCGGACTTGAGGAGCCTGCCCCGTACTTGATACGGGGGCATATAGAGACCTTTGAAAACACTGGATTCCGGCTTTCGCCGGAAAGACGACTTTTTTAAAAACCGTAGTTTATAAACAGACTTTAATTAGTCGCTTACATAATAAAGTAGCGCCCCCATTTACTGGGGGCGAATTACTTCGTCGGCAATAAATGCCGACGCTACATTATCCTTATTGGTCCTCCTCTTACTCTTGACAAAAAAACGCGTTTAGTTTAAAAGGTAAGACCATTGGAGCATTTCTATGTTTAATTCCATCAAACACACCAAAGTCTCTGAGGAGATTGCCAATCAAATCAAGCGCCTCATCATCGATGGAGAGTTAAAACCCGGCGACCAGCTTCCCCCTGAACGGGAACTCATCAAACAGCTGGGTGTAAGCCGGCCCCCTCTCAGGGAGGCTCTGAATGCTCTGGCGGCGATGGGATTTCTCGATGTCAGGCAGGCCAAGAGGACGTTTGTAAAATCCGTCACCTCGAAACTGCTCGAGGACCCTCTCTCCCTGCTCATTAAGGCGGACGACCAGAAGATTTTTGACCTC
>JAGXSW010000018.1 GCA_018333715.1 Syntrophaceae bacterium
GTCCGATGAAGGGCCAGGATGGAAAAGCCAAGGGAGATGAGCGAGATGATGAGCGCAACCGGAGCGCCCATTCCGGCGCCGAAGGCGACAATAATTGAGAGAATAAGCGCAAGCCCGGCTATCAGGATGAATAATAGAAGCATGCTCAAGGCCCTCCTTCGATTTTTGAGTCAGGATACTTCATCCTTTCCAAATTTTCAACAGATATTTTATCCGAAGCGACGATTCCCAAAGACATCTGAACCTTCAGCGCTTCTTCAATGGTTAAGTTTGAAGGGATGGCATCCTTTTTAGGAAGAAAGAGGAGAAAACCGGAAGGCGGGACAAAATGGGTTGGGACGAAGACGACCACCTGGGATTGGCCTCGAAGATCGCCCAGTTCGTTTGTGACGAATCCGAGGCTAAAACTTCCCTTTTGTGGAAATTCCACGAAGACGGCCTGGCGGAAAGAGGTTTTCTGGTTGATGGAGAAGGCTTCCGTCAATTGCTTGGATGCGGAATAGATCTTTTTCACAATGGGAATGGCTGTAAATACTCTGTCCCCCCATCTGACCAGCTTGCGTCCCAGGACATTGGTGGTGAACGCCCCGATCAGATAAAGCAGAAGAAAAAAACCGATGATTCCCAATCCCGGAAAATCAAATTTCTTATGAAAAATGGAAAGGGTGACCGTGGGCATCAAGGGGCCGAGAATGTTATCCAGGGTATTGAAGACGAAACTCAGGATGATGAAGGTGATCCCGAGAGGCAGGATGACCAGCACACCTGCAATGATCTTTGTCCGAAGATGTTTGAAGATTTTTTTCACGTTGATTCCTTATATCGGCGGCTGAAGGACCCTCTTCAGATCCGCCTCCTCGACGACCTCCTTCTCAAGGAGGAGGCGGGCCAGTTCTTCCAGTTTATCTTTCTTTGAAACGAGAAGCTCTTTCGCCCTGCGATAGGTTTCGTCAATGATCTTTTTTACCTCTTCGTCGATCTTTTTAGCTGTCTCTTCACTGTATTCCCTCGACGTGCCAAAGGAGGGGAGAAAGAAGGGTTTCTTCTCCTTCTCGAAGGTGACATATCCCAGGGCCTCGCTCATTCCGAACTCCTTGACCATGCTCGTCGCAATGTCCGTCGCCCTCTGAAGATCGTTGTGGGCGCCGGTGGAGATCTCTTCAAAGACAATTTCCTCGGCGACCCGGCCTCCCAGAAGCACAGCGAGACGGTTCAGGAGCTCTGATCGGGTCATCAGGTACCGATCCTCTGTGGGGAGTTGAAGCGTAAAGCCGAGCGCGGAGATGCCTCTCGGAATGATGGAGACTCGGCGGACCGGATCGGCGCCCGGCAGGATGGAAGCCACAATGGCATGGCCTGATTCATGAAAGGCGACGATCTCCTTTTCCTTTTTTGACATCAGCCTGTTCTTCTTCTCCAATCCTGCGATGACACGGTCGATCGCCTCTTCAATATCCGCCATTTCCACCGAGTCTTTATTTTTTCGGGCGGCGAGCAGGGCCGCCTCGTTGACGATATTGGCGAGGTCTGCGCCCACAAACCCCGGGGTTCTGGAGGCGATCACCTTCAGATCGGCTTCCGGTGAGAGTTTGACCTGTCGTGTGTGGATCTTCAGTATCTCCTCCCGACCGACGATATCGGGTCGATCGACCACGACATGCCGGTCAAACCTTCCTGGTCTGAGGAGAGCGGGGTCGAGGATCTCAGGCCGGTTGGTGGCGGCCATGATGATGACCCCTGTATTGGACTCGAAACCATCCATCTCCGCAAGGAGCTGATTGAGGGTCTGTTCCTGTTCGTCGTGTCTGCCCACGGGGTTCACCCCCCGCGCCTTTCCCAGCGCATCCAGTTCATCGATGAAGATGATACAGGGCGCATTAGTTTGGGCCTGGGCAAAGAGATCCCTGACTCTGGCTGCTCCCACTCCGACAAACATCTCCACGAAATTGGAGCCGCTGATGGAGAAGAAAGGGACATTGGCCTCTCCAGCCACTGCTTTGGCCAGGAGGGTCTTCCCTGTTCCAGGCACCCCAACGAGAAGCACTCCCTTGGGAATCTTACCGCCGAGGCGTTGAAACTTTCCGGGAGTCTTTAAAAATTCAACGACCTCTTTTAACTCCTCCTTCGCCTCATCGATGCCGGCCACATCGGCAAAGGTGACCTTCTTATCCTTCTCAGCAAAGATTTTCGCCCGGCTCTTTCCGAAAGACATCACGCTTGTCTCCGGTCCGATTCGCGAGAAGAGAAACCTCCAGATGAGGATGAAGAAGATGAGGGGGATGATCCAGGAGAGGATGTTGGTCATCCACTTGCTGTCGATTTTACCGGTATATCTCACCTTCTGGGATTCCAGCTCCTTTGTCAGATCGGAATCCTCCACCCGGATGGTCTGAAACTTTCGCGTCCCCTTTTCAGTTGTCCACTCGCCGGAGATCGTTTCGAGGGTGATGGTTAATTCCTTGATCCTGCCCGCCCTTAAGGAATCCTTAAATTCGCTATAAGGAATCACATCCTCTGTTCCCTTCGTGACGAAATAATTCTGAACGAGAAGGATGATAAGAAAGGCGATGACAAAGTACCAGATCGTAAAGTTCGTTTTTTTGAAAAGGGATTTCTTCCCTCCTCGATCGGATGGCTCTTTGAGTTTAAGAAGATCTCTGATATTGTGTGGAGATTTTTGGTCTTTCTTCATTTAAAATTCTCCGTATACCCTTCGAAAGATGTCGTCCACATGCCGGAGATGGCCCCGGACATCGAGGGTGTGATTTAATTCCTCCGGAGTGAGAAGGTGTTTGATCGTTTCATCCTGAGAGAGAAGGGTTTTGAAATCGGCTCCCTTCTCCCAGACCTGCATGGCGTTGCGCTGAACAACCCCATAGGCCTCTTCTCTGGAAAGGCCTTTTTTGGTGAGGAGGAGAAGGATTGCCTCCGAATGGATAAGCCCCCCCATCTTCTCAAGATTGGCTTTCATATTCTCCGGATAGACGATGAGATTTTCGATGAGGGAGGCAAGGCGGTTGAGCATATAGTCCGCCAGAATCGTGGCATCGGGACCGATCACCCGTTCGACCGAGGAATGGCTGATATCCCGCTCGTGCCAGAGGGGAATGTTTTCCATGGCCGCAAGGCTATATGACCGGATCAAGCGCGCCAGTCCGGAGAGATTCTCCGCTGAGATGGGATTGCGCTTGTGCGGCATGGCAGAAGATCCTTTCTGCCCTTTTGAAAAGAATTCTTCGGCTTCGAGGACTTCTGTCCGCTGGAGGTGCCTCAACTCCACGGAAAATTTTTCAATGGAGGAGGCGATGATGGCGAGGGCGGTGAAGAATTCCGCATGGTGGTCCCTCTGGACGATCTGCGTGGAGATGGGGGCCGGTTTGAGCCCCAACCGTTTGCAGACAGTCTCCTCGACCAGGGGCGGGACATGGGCAAAGGTTCCCACAGCCCCTGAAATTTTTCCGACGCTGATCGCCTCCCTGGCCCTCTCCATCCGGAGGAGGTTTCGCTTCATCTCATCGTACCAGAGCGCCATCTTGAGGCCGAAGGTGATGGGTTCGGCATGGATTCCATGGGACCGGCCGATCATCAGGGTGTCCTTATATTTGAAGGCTTTCTCCTTTAAGACTGCGAGAAGGCGCCGGATGTCCTGGAGGATAAGGTCAGAGGCCTCTTTGAGCAGGAGGGCGAGAGAGGTGTCGAGGATATCAGAGGAGGTGAGACCGTAGTGGAGATACCGGGAGAGAGGGCCAATATATTCTCCCACATTCGTGAGAAAGGCGATGACATCGTGCTTTGTCACCTTCTCCAGTTCATTCACCCGATCGACATTAAATGCGGCCTTCTCCTTGATCTCCTTAACTGCCCCGGCAGGGATCTCTCCCAGTTCCGCAAGGGCTTCGCAAACCGCAAGCTCAATCTCAAGCCAGGTCTCGAACTTTCTCTGTTCGGTCCAGATCCTTGCCATCTCCGGACGGGTATATCTCGGGATCATTCCGCACTCCTCTACTTTTTCATATGGCATTATCCATTTTACTGGTTAAAGCAATAAAGTCAATAAGAAACAGGTCTTCCATATTGACAACCCCGCAGGCTCGAATGCATACTAATCCTGTGATTATTATCAAATCTCCCCGAGAGATCGAACAGCTAAAGAGATCAAACACGATTGTGGCGGAAGTCTTCCGGGAACTAAGGAAGATGGTTGTGCCGGGGATGACGACCCAGGAACTTGATCGAACGGCAGAAGAGATGATCCTATCGAAGGGTGCAATTCCGGCTTTTAAGGGTTACCGGAACTACCCCGCCACCCTCTGCGTCTCAATCAACGAGGAGGTGGTTCATGGCATTCCCGGGCCAAGGAAATTAAGGGAAGGAGATATTGTCAGCATTGATGTGGGCGTCAATCTCAATGGTTATTTCGGAGATGCGGCGATCACCCTTCCTATCGGCGAGGTGGATCAAGGGGCAAAGAGACTTCTGGAGGTGACTGAGAAGGCGCTCCATATCGGGATTGAGACGGCAAGGGTGGGCAATCGCCTCCATGACATCTCCCACGCCATCCAGAAATGGGTGGAGGGGAAAGGGTTTTCAGTGGTAAGGGAGTTCGTGGGACACGGCATCGGAAAAAATCTTCACGAAGAGCCGCAGGTCCCGAACTTCGGATCTCCCGGCCAGGGCCCGAGGCTGGAGAAGGGAATGGTCTTTGCCCTGGAGCCGATGGTCAACGAGGGATCCTATGAGGTGAAAATTCTCTCCGATGGCTGGACCGTGGTGACTGCCGATGGGAAACGCTCCGCGCATTTCGAACATACGATAGCGATCACGGAAGGAAAGGCGGAAATACTGAGCACGCTTTAAAGATAGAAATGGCGTGGTTCGTGTGGGTGATTGGTGATTCGGTAAAAGAATTTTTCTAACACGATTCACGATTCACCAATCACGATTCACGAGAATAAGGAGGCAGAAGAAGCGATGTATCGGGTAGCCAAGGACATGGTCGATTTGGTTGGATACACTCCTTTAGTGAAGATCAACCATATCGTTCCTAACAAAAAAGTGAAGGTCTATGCGAAGCTGGAACGGTATAACCCGGCGGGTTCTGTCAAAGACCGGAT
>JAGXSW010000019.1 GCA_018333715.1 Syntrophaceae bacterium
CTCGGCACAATGAACATCGATTTCTTATCCTTTATCATACGGCCAAAAGTCACGTTTGCCCATCTCATCCCTGAGTGAACCTGCGTCATCCCTCTCAGGTCTTTCCTCCTTTCTATCAACATCCCTATCAGCTCACCCTTCTTCAGCTCATAATTTTTGGAAAAGACTTTATAGATGATCATTCTGCCGCTCGCCTCAATCCATCCTGGTCACTTCCGCAAAAAATCGGGTGATTTCAGGGACAAGATACCGCATAAACGATTTCCATATGGCTATAAAAACCTCACGACAATTCTATAAAATTATATAAACCGGAATAAGGAATGTCAAGAAATAAATTAGGAGATTTCTGAAAAAGTCTAGAAATCTCTAATTAAGAGAGTGTAAAGTAGTTTTTCAGAGCTCTCAAACGCATAGGGAGTCGCACCGGAAGCATAGGGAATGAGTTGATCTAAAACAGGTATTTCTTGAACCAGTCTATGGTCAGATCGATGGCGCGCTTACGATGTTCGGGGTCGGTGAGGCGATGGTCCGCGCCGCCGATCACATGGATCTCCTTCGGCAAGCTGAGGTGGCGAAAGATCCCATAGGCCTGTTCGATTGGAACGAGTTCATCCTCTTCTCCGTGGATGACCAGGCAGTTGGAAACCCGAGGCAAAAGAGGAAGCAGACGATGCTTTGGCAGATCTTCAAAAAAGGCTTCGGGCGGGAGCGGCGTCTCCTCGTTCCCCTCCTTCGACTCAAGGTCATCCATATGAAAAGGGGTGGCCCAGATAACCACAGATCGGATCTCCTCATCTCTCGAAGCCCTGATCAGAGAGAGAAAGCCTCCAAGGCTTGACCCCACCAGTCCCATCCGATTTCCAAGACCTGGATAAGAGCGGACAAAATGGATGGCAGATCTGAGATCAACCAGTTTTTTGCTGACGGTATTGTCCTCCTCACCTCCCTCGCTCTCCCCGATCCCCCTGAAATCAAACCGAAGCATGGCCATCCCCTCTTCTGACATTCGATTCCCAAGGGCAATATACTTTTCGCTGTCTTTGCTCGACAGGAGACCATGTGAGGCAATCACAAAGGGAGGGGACTTCCTGTCGGGAAGATGAAGGATGCCTGAAATTTTGTGATCTTCGCTCTTAAAAGAAACTTTCTCTGTTTTCATTTTTAAACTCTCCTAATGATCACCTTGCTATTTCCCCTTGATCCTACCGCCTCAACTAAAATTCCAATCACCAAATTCCCTGCCTGCGCGAAGCCGCTTCGGCGAAGGCAGGTGCTTGGAATTTGGTTATTCTATCTTCACTCCTGCTTCTTTCATCGCCGTCACATACTCTTCTCTCAGCTTCTCTTTCGGAATGCCATGGTCGATGAAGTCCCAGGGAAAGACTTCATCCAGATCCCTTCTTCGATAGACAAAAAAATCAGGATTGAGGCTTGTCTCCCGGAGGGCCTGTTCCCAGTTCCCCTGATGGCGGTGAGCGGCCATCAAGATCTGCCCCACCCTCCGATCTCCTCTCGAAAGCAGGGTCTGGATATAGGCCCACTTGGGAAGGTCGTGGATCATCTCGATGTTCTTTTCCCTTCTGACCCCATTCCTGAGAATTTTCAGCTTCCTCTTCAATTCGCCCACTTCTTCAAAAGGAACCCATTGAAAGGGAGTGGCGGGCTTGGGCACAAATGGATTGACGCTCAGAATGAGCTTCCACCTTTTCTTCTCGCTCACACGGGAGGAGACAATTTGATGCTCAATCTTCTTCGAAAGGGAGAGGATCGCCTTCACCTCCTCATCCGTCTCAGAAGGAAGTCCGATGAGAAAATAGCTCTTGATCTGCGAAAGCCCATTCTCAACCAGTGTCCGGACGGCTTTTAAAATCTCATCATCTCCATAACTCTTCTTTAAAACCTTCCGGAGCTTCTCCGTTCCCGCTTCCGGAGCAATGGCGGCGGCTCTGACTCCGCCTCTTTTTAAACAGTCGGCGAGGGAGGGCGTGATCGCATCGACCCTTAGCGAGGCAATCGAGACTCCCCCTCCATGGGAGAGGATATCCTCGCAGAGTGGAAGCAGAGAGGGATAGTCGGAGATGGCTGTTCCGGCAAGACCGATCCGTTTTTCTTTTGAAATGGCTTCTCTGGAGAGTGATTCAAGCAATGAGAGACTTCGATTTCGAAAAGGATGATAAACAAAACAGGCCGCACAGAACCTGCACCCCCTCGGGCACCCCCTGTTCACTTCCACCACGGCCATCTCCCTGAACTCCGTATCCGGAGTGAAGAGAGTCGATTGGGCCGGGAACCGATCGATCTTCGAAATCCATCTCCGCTTAACCTTCCCGGGCAGTCCTGCTTCAGAGTCAATCGTCCCTATCCTTCCATCTTCACCATAAGTGACATGATAAAATTCCGGGACATAGATTCCCTCCACTCCTGCCAGCCTCCTCAATAGATCTTCCCTTCCTGAGTGACGGTAGACCTCCAGGAATTCGCCGATCACTTCCTCCGCTTCCCCGAGGACGAAGAGGTCGAAAAATTCGCTGAGGGGCTCCGGATTGAGAAAGACGGCCACGCCTCCTGCTATGATCAGCGGATCTTTCTCTCCGCGAAGGTGACGTTCCAACGGAATACGGGCTAAATCGAGGAGGGTGAGAATGTTGAGGAAGTCGTTCTCAAAGGAGATGGAGAAGGCTAATAGGTCGAAGCCTGAAAGGGGCTTCTGGGATTCGAGTGAGAGAAGCGGGGTTTTCGTCCTCCGGTAGTCCTGGAGGTCTTCCGGATCAGGAAGGAAGGCCCTCTCGCAGACGACGTCGTCTTCTGCGTTGAGCCTCTGATAGACGGCCTGAAACCCGAGATTCGACATCCCCACATGATAGGAATTCGGATAGAGGAGACATATCGAAAATCTTCCTCCCCAGGGCTTTCGGACGGCCCCCCTCTCTTTTTCAAGAATGGTCTTCGCCTTCTGAATGAGTTTCCGGGAAATCATCTTTGGTCAGTGGATCGTGGAATGTAGATAGTCGTAATTACACTATAACAAATTCCCACACGTTCATGGAATATTTCTTTTAACTACCTACCACTTTCCACCTGCCACGTTCCAACTTCAGTCCGCCTGCTTTCTTAAAAAAGTGGGGATGTCAAAACGGTCCTCATCCTCAATGGTGAAATCGGAGGGAGGATCCAATTTCAATTCATCGAATCGTTCGTTGGCCTTCACCCTTCTCATAAAAGCGGGGGTTTCCCGGCTTCCTTCCTTAACGCTGATGGAGAATGGAGGGATCTCTTTGCTGCGGTCCTTGAAACCTGGAATGTGAGAAAACCGTTTCACTCCTGAGGGAACCGGCTTATCCGTCCTTTTCTCTACAGCTTTTCCGAAACCGGTGGCAATAACGGTAATCCGGATATCCTCTTTCATGGATGGGTCGATCACCATCCCCCAGATGACATTTGCATCTTCATGAGCCTCTTTCTGGATAAGGCTGGTTGCCTCATTGATCTCGTTGAGGGTCATATTCTCTCCGCCGGTGACATTGATGAGAAGCCCTCTGGCTCCCTCGATCGAAATATCCTCTAAGAGCGGACTGGAGATCGCTTTCTGGGCGGCCTCCATTGACCGATTCTCTCCGGAAGCAATTCCCGTTCCCATCATCGCCATTCCGGTTTCAGACATAACGGCCCGCACATCGGCAAAATCGAGATTGATGATCCCGTGGCCAACAATGATATCCGAAATTCCTTTGGCCGCATGGAAGAGAATTTCATCCGCCTTCTTAAAGGTCTCCAGTAAGGTCATATTCTTGCCGCTGATGCTCAAAAGTCTTTGATTCGGAATGGTGATCAGGGCATCCGCTGTCATTTTCAGATTGGCCAACCCTTCTTCCGCCTGTTTCATCCTCTTCTTTCCCTCAAAGTGGAAGGGTTTCGTGACGATGGCTACTGTGAGCGCGCCCATTTCTCGAGCCACCTCTGCGATCACAGGGGCTCCGCCTGTGCCGGTCCCTCCGCCCAGGCCGGCGGTGATGAAGACCATGTCCGCCCCCTTCAGGATTTCGCGGATCATCTCCACATCTTCCAGAGCCGCCTTTCTCCCGACTTCCGGATTAGCGCCGGCTCCCAGACCTTTGGTCAAACTGGCGCCGAGCTGGAACTTCATCGGTGCAAGGTTTGCCGTCAACGCCTGAGCATCGGTGTTGGCGGCGACAAACTCGACGCCGGTGAGGCGGCTCGAAATCATGGTGTTCAGAGCATTATTCCCTCCTCCTCCGATCCCGATGATCTTGACCCTGGCAGCCATGTTTCTGTTCTCGTCAAATTCGATCATATCTCCCTCCTTTTTAGAAGATTAAAAGATTAAAGATGGAATGTTGGAAGAATGCCTGCCTGTCGGCAGACAGGGAAATGATGGAATATTGGGTCCTACTTATATCTACTCAAAAATATTTTACCCATTCTTCCATTTTTCCAGCATTCCATTATTCCATCAAAAGAATTCTCCTATCCATTCTTTCATCCGTCGGGTAACTTTGCTGAAGATATTTCCCTCGCCCACCTTAAACCGGCTCTGGGCCATATTCCGGCTTCCATAAAGGACGAGGCCCACTCCGGTGGCATAGATCGGGCTGTTGACCAGGTCGACCAGGCCTCCGATTCCCACAGGCGTCCCCCTCCGGACGGGCAGATTAAAGATCTGTTCGGCCAGTTCGGGAATCCCTTCGAGGATGGCGCTTCCCCCTGTGAGGATCACACCGGAGGCAAGAAGATTCCCATACCCCATCTTCACCAATTCATCTCGAACCAGAGAGAGGGTCTCGTCCACCCTGGGTTCGATGATCTCCGCAAGGGTCTGTCTCGAAAGGACGCGGGGATTTCTCCCCCCTACGCTGGGGACTTCGATCGTCTCATCCTTTCGAACCAGGGAGGTGAGCGCGCATCCATAACGAATCTTAATCTTCTCGGCCTCCTCCACGGGCGTGCGAAGCCCTATGGAGATATCGTTGGTGATATGGTTCCCGGCCATGGAGAAGACGGCTGTATGTTTGATCGAGCCATTCGAAAAGATGACCAGGTCCGTCGTTCCGCCTCCGATATCGATAATGGCCGCCCCCATTTCTTTCTCCTCCGGGGTCAGCACAGCTTCGCTCGACCCCAACTGCTCCAGGACGATGTCATCCACATCGAGACCGGCGCGGTTGGCGCATTTGACGATGTTCTGGGCAGAGGTGATGGCGCCGGTGACGATGTGAACCCTCCCCTCCAATCTCACCCCTGACATCCCGACCGGATCCTTGATTCCGTCCTGATCGTCCACGATGAACTCCTGAGGGATGATGTGGATGACCTCCCGATCCATCGGGATGGCCACCGCACTCGCCGCATCGATAACCCGCTTCACATCATTCGGCGTGATCTCCTTGTTCTTGACGGCGATCACCCCATGGCTGTTGATCCCTTTAATATGTCCTCCTGCAACGCCGGCATAGACGGCAGTGATATGGCAATCGGCCATCAGTTCGGCTTCTTCCACCGCTTTTTTAATCGATTGGACCGTGCTTTCGATATTGATGACCACACCCTTGCGCAATCCCTTTGAGGGAAAGGTCCCGAGGCCGATGATCTTGACCTGGCCATCCGCCATCTCCCCTACAACCGTGCAGATCTTTGTCGTCCCGATATCCAATCCGACGACCAGCGAATCCCTCTTGCCCATCTTCGGATCACCTCCTTTCTAATTTGCCCTGCGGGGAATCTTTTTGACCGCCATTCTCTTCAAGTCACTGCAGTCGATCGACGTTGCCGAGACTCCCCTTTTCTGAAGATCGGTCCAGATGAGAGACAATCTCCTCAATTTTTCTTCAAAGTGATCCCATCCCATTCTCACCTCCACCCCCTCGGCCTGTGTGAAACATTGAATCCCGAAAGCCTTCTCCATCCGAATCTCCGAAATCCCATCAAGGGGAAGAGCCTTTTCCTGATCGACGGTCCTTAAAAATTCGAGGGCCTTCATGACGAGATGTTTTGCCGCGGCCGGGTCTTTATCAAACGCCTGCCGGTTCAAGCCGGTGAGAAAGGGAAAATTATATTCATCCTGATCTCCCACCCTCGAAAAGATCACCCCCTTCGAATCGATATAAAAAGGTTCCTCCAGTTGAAGGATCGCCACCGGCTTCCTCTCCTCAATATGAATCAACACTCTGTCAGGGAAAACTTTCCTCACCTTCACATACTCAACCCAGGGATGACCTTCCACCCGCCCGGAGATCTTCTTCAGCGGGAGGGTAAAGAGATTGGGCATTCCGTCGATCCTTGCGAGTGAGAGGATCGTCTTCTCCGATATTTTCCGGCACCCCTTGACCTCCACGCTCCTCACCTTGAAAAAGGAGTCCTCCAGAAGGCGGACATACAATTGATGGCCCGAGAAGAAGAAGAAAATTAGAAAAAGGACATAAAAGGCCGCGCGGATGGCTCTTTTGAGAATTTCCTGAAACCTTTCACTTATCCTTTCTTCCCCTTTCTTCTCCGGTCTGAAAAATTTTTCCTCGCTCATCCTGGTTTCCCGAAGGTGGAAGGGTGTTTTCCCCTTCTGATGCTCCTGAGTCGCAAATTTCAATCACCAAATTCCCTGCCTACCGCAGGCAGGGAAAGGGGTGAGGGGTTATTGGGTTGTTGGGATTTTGGTCATTATTTAAAGTCTGTTTATAAACTACGGTTTTTTAAAAAGTCGTCTTTCCGGCGAAAGCCGGAATCCAGTGTTTTCAAGGGTCTCTGGATGCCGGATCAAGTCCGGC
>JAGXSW010000020.1 GCA_018333715.1 Syntrophaceae bacterium
TACAAAGACTTTCTCTTGGCCTCCAAGCTTTCCAGTGTCTCCTCCATAGCCCACCTCCTATAATCTGTATGCTTATTAAGCATTCAGATTATAGGCCAAATAAAAAGATTTGTCAAATCTACCCATATTTTTGTCGCAGACCCACATAAGTTCGAAGTGTATAGTTCGGCCCGCCCCGCCGTCCCCCTTTGTCAAAAGGGGGAAATTCCTTTTCCTCCCTTTGGCAAAGGGAGGTGGGGAGGGATTTTACAAGTTTTTTCAAACAGCTAAATTGTTACAAAAAATCAAATCTAAATACTCCGAACCGAAACTATACGGTGAACCCCGTTAGAAATTCCAGCGGGCCTTCGCCGCGCCGAAGTGGCTCCGGTCACGCAGGCGGGGCATTATTTCTAACGGGGTAAATATAAATTGTTAAAATATCTTTCCATTTAAGTTATAATATCCATCAGAGATAACTTATGGATCTTGGATTCTTAAAAACGCTGGTTATCATCTTCGGGGTTTCGGCCTCAGTGATCTTTCTGCTTCACAAATTGAGGGTCCCCTCCATCGTGGGCTTCCTCACAGCCGGAGTCCTTCTCGGTCCCCATGGATTCGGATTGATCCGGGACATCCAGCAGGTCGAACTCCTCGCAGAGATCGGGGTCATCCTCCTCCTCTTTGCAGTGGGTCTGGAGACATCCCTCAAAAACCTGAAAAGGATTCACTCCGCGGTTCTGATAGGAGGCCTCTCCCAGCTCCTCCTCACCCTCCTCGCCACGACAGTGATCGTCTATCCTCTGCTCCAGAAATGGAATACCTCCTTTTTTGCCGGATTTCTCGTCTCCACGAGTAGCACGGCCATCGTCATGAAGATGCTCTTCGACAGGGGTGAAATCGACTCGCCTCATGGACGCCTCTCAATCGGGATCCAGATATTTCAGGACCTCTGTGTCGTCCCTCTGATGCTTCTAATCCCCCTCTTAGCCGGAAATAAGGGGAGTCCTGTTGAACTTTTATGGACACTCTTCAAGTCGGCCACGATCATCTCAATCGTCATTTTCGGCGCCAAGTGGTTGGTTCCCAATATCCTCCACCAGATCGTCCACACCCGAAGCCGCGAGCTGTTCGTCATCGCGATCATCCTCCTCTGCCTTGGAACAGCCCTGTTCACCTCGAGCCTCGGTCTTTCCCTGGCCCTCGGAGCATTTCTCGCAGGGCTGGTCATCTCCGAATCGGAATATGCCTATCAGGCCATCTCCGATATCCTGCCCTTCAAAGACAGTTTCAGCGGGCTCTTTTTCGTCTCCGTGGGGATGCTAATCAATTTAACCTTTCTCTACGAAAATATGCTCATCCTCATCCTTGCCGTTGCCATCATCCTCCTTTTAAAGACTTTCACCGGCTTCTTCTCCGTCCATCTGATCGGACATCCTCTCAGGGTTTCCCTGCAGACAGCACTCCATCTCGCGCAGATCGGCGAATTCTCCTTCGTTCTTGCCGTGGCAGGGAAATCGGCCGGGCTCATCTCGGAGAGCCACTACCAGTTCTTCCTCTCAGCCTCTGTGATCACGATGATCCTGACCCCTTTTCTCATCCAGGCTTCTCCCTCCATTTCAACCTGGATGAGTTCGAAAAAACTCCTTGACCGGTTGGACAGGATGAGAAAGAGATCAGAGAAGGAGATTTTCCTTCCCGGGAGAGAGGACCATGTCATCATCATCGGTTTTGGATTAAATGGAAAGAATTTAGCAGAGGTCCTGAGGGAGACATCGATCCCCCATGTCGTCCTCGACCTCAACAATGAGACCGTCCGCGAGATGAGAAAGAGAGGCGAACCCATCTTTTACGGAGACGGCGCCCGTCCGGAGATCCTCCACAAATTGGGGCTCTCCACAGCCAGAATGCTCGTCATCGTCATCTCGGACCCGGCCTCGACCCGAAGGATTGTCCAGCTCGCACGGAAGGAGAACCCCAGAATTTATATCATCGTCAGAACCCGCTACATTGCTGAGGTGGAAGACCTTCTCCAACTGGGGGCAAACGAAGTGATCCCCGAAGAGTTTGAGACATCGATCGAAATCTTTGCAAAAGTGCTCCATCGCTACCAGGTGCCGCGAAACCTCCTCTTCGATCAGATTGAGAGGATCCGAAGCGGAAGTTATGAGGCCTTAAGAAGAGTGGAGCTTCCCGTGAAGAGTCTGCCTGAAAAATGCGAGATCATCACCGATATCGAGACCGAAACCTACCTCATCGGCGAGCAAACCCCTGCCGCCGGCCATACCATCAGAGATCTCAAGATACGCTCCAGGACAGGCGCCACCGTCATTGCCGTGAGAAGAGATGGGGAGATTCTGCCCAGTCCTGACCCGGATTTTGTCTTTAAAACAGGGGATATCGTCTATCTCATCGGAGAGAAAGAAAAAGTTCTGAGGGCGATCGAACTGATCGAGTCGTCATCCTGAGACGGGTTGAGTTTAAAAGGAGGGAATGGTATAAATCAATAACCAAACACCAATCACCAATAATCAAATAATAACCAAATTTCAATCACCAAAAATCAAAGTGTTTTCTCTATACTATTCATATTTCCCATGCTGATTTGTTAAATTGGTTATTGGTTATTATTTGGAGATTGGAATTTGGTGATTGGTGTTTTAGGGTTTGAATTTTTAGGTTAAATTTAATATCGGAGAGTGAAAGATGTCCCCCATCCAGATCAATATCCCTTACTCCATGCTCCTTCAGAAAATCGATTTTGTCATGGAGCATCGTCTTCATCCCGAAATCTACTTCAGCGCCGAAGATCTCGACGCCTGCAATGATAAAGAAGCAAAACAACTTGCAGAGACCCTTCAACGAAACGGACTCGAGATCACCATCCATGGCCCCTTTATGGATTTAAGCCCGGGAGGAGTGGACAAAAGAATCAAGGAGGTGACGCTGGATCGATTCTCAAGAACGATCGAGTTGGCCTATCTGTTCAAACCGAAGGCGATCGTCTTCCATCCCGGATACGAGAAGTGGAAATTTGACGGAAATGTTAATCTCTGGCTTGAAAGCAGCCTGCGCACCTGGAGACCTCTGGTAGAAGAGGCAAAAGAACGGGGGCTTACGCTTGCCATAGAAAATGTCTTTGAAGAGAGCCCTGATTCATTGCTATTGCTTCTGATAGAGATTGATTCGCCACACTTCCGGTTCTGTTTCGACACCGGTCATCACCATGTCTTCGGCAAGACCCCTCTTCCCCTCTGGATGGAGTCATTGAAAGAATATCTCGTAGAGGTCCACCTTCACGACAATGACGGAGAGATGGATGACCATCTGCCCATGGGCGAGGGAGGATTCGATTTCAGGGAACTCTTCGGCCTCTTTTCCGGATGGGGATTAACCCCCATCCATACACTCGAACCCCACGAAGAAGCTCATCTCTGGAAAAGCCTCGAAGCTATCAAAAAATACATCTCTCCCCAGCCCATTCCAAAGTGGTAATGCCCTGTATAGAGTTTGAAAGGATTTCGGTCACCAAAAGGAGGATATGGATCGAAAAATCATCTCCTCCTATCTCCGAGTACTTCCTGTAATGCGTCACTCTTCCGTGGAAAATTACCGACCTTCGGGCAGGAATGTTGGAGAAAATCTTATACCTGCCTGCGCGTAGCCGCTTCGGCGAAGGCAGGGCGGAAACATTAGCTTGTTCGTAAACCAAAAGGATGATCCCGTATGACAAGGACTTTTTTACAATGGGCAATGTGGCCTTTGCCCTAAAAAATATAAACCATCCGCCCGTGGTCGGGTCTTATCGACTTGATAAGATTTTCGGAGA
>JAGXSW010000021.1 GCA_018333715.1 Syntrophaceae bacterium
GGATTCCCCGATCAAGTCGGGGAATGACGATTATTAGGATTTTTCGACTTTTTACGAGACCATCAATAATGAAGGAGAAAAGATGGAACTGATCAAAATCTTTGTTAAAGCGAAATGCCCGAAATGTCCTGCTGCCAAGGAGATTGGGATGGAGTTGAAGAGGGAGGGCGTGCCGGTTTTCCACTACGATCTGGACACGATCGATGGCCTGGCAGAAGCCTCTTTCTACAGCATCCTATCCACCCCTTCCTTTATCATTGAGGATGAAAAGGAGATGGAAGTGGCCAGCTGGAGAGGCGTGGTCCCAACCCTTCAGGAGGTGAAGCAGCGCCTGTTCCGGAGTAACTGATACAACAGCAATAATTAAACCGGTGTTATACATAACGACATAAATCTTTACCGGTCTGTCATTCCGGGCCTGACCCGGAATCCAGTGTTTTTCTGGATTCCTGCTTTCGCAGGAATGACGTGCTTTGTTGTAATTAATGACGCTGTATACAGCAATGATCCGATTTCACGATCAGGATACGCCCTCACTCTCCCTTTTATGAATATAAGCTATGATCGAAATCAAGGGATTCTTAGAAACTTCCTTTCTGGACTGGCCGGGGAAAATCTGTTCTGTTCTCTTCCTCCCCGGCTGCAACTTCCGCTGTCCATACTGTCATAACCATCCCCTCGTCTTTCATCCCGGGCAGTTTGCTTCGATATCCCTGAAAGAAATCCTCCAGCGTCTCCAATCCTTTAAGGGTTGGATCGATGGGGTTTGCCTCACCGGAGGAGAGCCGACCCTGCACGCCGATCTTCCTCTCTTGATCCGTGAGATAAAAGAGATAGGACTCCTGATCAAACTCGATACGAATGGTTCCTGTCCCGAGATGTTAGAGAAATTAATCGAAGAGGGAAAGCTCGATTTTATTGCCATGGATGTGAAAGCGCCCTTGGATCCCTTCAGCTACCGGCGATCAACCGGTCTTTCCATCGACCTCGCCCTCGTATCGAAATCGATCGAAATTTTGAAGAGGGAGAAAGTGGAGTATCAATTCCGGATGACCGTTGTCCCTCAACTCCACAGTGAGGAAGAAATCCAGGCCCTGGGCCGGCAATTAAGGGCTGGTCGAAGAATGACCCTGCAGAATTTCAACCCGGAAAATCCGTTGGACCCCTCATTGAAAAACACTCCTCCTTACGATCCCCAGTTCTTAAAGGAAATGGAAAAAAGGGTGCAGGAAATGGTATGAACTTTCATTGCAAATCGCTTTCCGGGGAAACTTCAACAGATGGTTTTCATCGATCACGCCGCAATCGCATAGAGGGATGAGTTGAAAACTATCCTCGTCACCGCAGGGGTGATCATTGAAAAGAAGAAAATCCTCGTGGCTCAGAGAATGGAAGGGGCGCCACGCGGCCTCCTATGGGAATTTCCGGGAGGAAAGGTCAAAGAGGGTGAAGACCCCAGGGAGGCCCTGCGAAGGGAGCTAAAAGAGGAACTCGATGTCGATGTGGAGGTAGGGAAAATCCTTGAGGTCATCTTTCATCCCTATCCAGAATATCCGATCCTTCTTCTCACCTATCACTGCCGCATAATAAAGGGGATTCCAAAACCCATTGATTGTCACGATCTCCGATGGGTCAGTTTGGAGGAGTTAAATGAATTGGCCATGCCCCCCGCAGATGAACCCATTCGCAAACTCTTGGGTTCCTTCTTTTAAAGTTTTTTCCGTTCAAACTAATACAAACGAGTTAAGTTGAGTTTAATAAAATCTCCCCTGACCCCTCTTTGCCAAAGAGGGGTATCATCCTCTCCCCCTTTGGAAAAGGGGGGCAAGGGGGGATTTAATCTTGGACAAAAAAGAAAATTATTATAAAATGGTCATAGGAGCCGACCCATGCCCAAAGACCCGATGCAGAGGTATGCTGAAAGTCTGGAAAAAACCATCCAGCACAACTACAGCCATCTGAAGGAGATGGTGGAGGACTTTAAGGGGCTCTGCCTGGTTGTCACCCCTGAAAAACATACTCCTCAGGATATCATTGTCGAAATCCGCGAGCTCTTCAAAGAGATTCGGGACCGACTGACAGAGATCAAAGCCATCCAGCAGCTCCTCCAGGGAAAATACAGACAGTACTATCGCCGGGATTCCCTGCGCGATAAAATGATCATGGAATTCGGATTTCTCACCAAAAATCTCTACTCCAAGTTTGAATATATCCTGCTTCAAAAGCAGGCCCTCGCCCACAAAAAGGTGGAAGAGATCTCCAGAGAGGAACAGAAGAGCTTTCCCTGCCAGTGGTTTCACTCCAAAGACAATCAAGTCATCTTCGTCAGAAATCTGCGGATTCTGAATGAGCTGGATTATGAAGACCCTTCGGCTCTGGGGATCGAGGAGAAACGGAAGGTTCTTCAAGAGAAAGCCCGGCATCTCACCCTCTTCTGCCTCAGAGGGAAACCCGGCCTTATCGATGAGGTCTATTCCCGGCTCAGATTACGGGAGCATGACATCATTGAGCGGCATGCTCAGGATGAACTTCGCGGATTGCTGACCCATTTGAGGGAGGTGAACCCAGTGGAGCTGGAGAAAGTTTTCCAACGGATTTTGGAGAGCGAAGACTTCTCAAAACTCAAATGTCTCCTCATCGCGATTCATTCTCCAAAGGATCTCGAAGGCGATCGATTCGAGTCGATTAAAAAGACCCTCGATGAGATGGAAGAAGGAAAGCTGAAAACGATTAGTATTTGACACCCTCGACTCAAATCGTTATAAGGGGGTTTCAAAAGACCTTAATAACCAAACATCAAGCACCAATAACCAATGACTCAATAACCAAAATCCTAGCCAAAGATATTTGAAATTTCCCTGTTTCACCTCCTCCCAGTTTGATGGGGGAGGAGGAAGGTGGCCGCCGGCTCAGAGAGTTTCTGGCTCGGAGAGGGGTGGACATAAGGAATTTGGTGATTGGTGATTGGAGCCTAATCTTTTACACAACAAGTCTATGGATCAGAACCTCGGACAATTTTACTTCTTTAGTGATTTCTTGAACCGGAAAGTCTATTTCCCCTCCGGGAAGAGAGCGGGCAAGGTCGCTGATCTGGCGGCCGAGAGGATAGAGCCCTATCCGATGATACTCGGGATGGTGACTCAGACGAAAGGGAGGAAAAAGTTTTTTCTCCCCTGGGAGAAGATGCTTCAGGTTGAACCCCGGATCATCCTTCCCGAGGAAGACCTTCTCGATCTCACGACCTTCCTCGCTGCAAAGGATGTGGTCCTGCTTCGAGACGAGGTGATGGACAAACAGATCGTTGATACCTACGGCGCTAAGGTGGTGAGGGTCAACGACCTCCACTTCTTAAGGGTCGAGTCCCGGTTGCGTCTGGTTCATGTCGATGTGGGATTCCGGGGATTGATGAGGAGAGTGGGATGGGAGAGGGCGACCGACCGGGTGCTCGAGTGGCTCTTCTCCTACAAGCTTCCCAATCAATTTATCTCCTGGAAATATGTTCAACTCCTCTCCGGCTCGGACCTGCTCCATCTCAGTGTCTCTCAGAAGAAACTGTCTCATCTTCATCCTGCGGATTTGGCGGATATTATCGAGGACTTGAGCGGCCGAGAACGCTCCGCCATCTTCCATGCCCTGGACCCCGAGACAGCGGCTGAAACCCTCGAGGAGATTGATCCGAAGATTCAGAAGGCCCTGATCGAAACCACTCCCCTGGAGAAGGCATCGGATATTGTGGAGGAGATGTCGGCAAGCGATGCGGCTGATCTTCTGGGCGATCTCTCCGAAGAGAAGGCTGAAAAAATCCTTGAAGGGATGGAACAGGAAAGGGCCGAAGACGTGAGAGAACTGCTCGTCCATCCCGATGAGTCCGCTGGAGGCTTGATGACCACAGCTTATCTCAGCCTGACGCCGGATATCACAGTGGAAGCCGCCATTTCGCGGTTAAAGTCGGAAGCTCCGAATCTGGATATCATCGATTACATCTATGTGGTGGATGAGGAGGAGGCGCTTCAGGGAGTGATCAGCATTCGAGACCTCCTCACGGCCCATTCCCAGCAGCCCCTCTTCGAAATCCAGACTCCGAGGGTGGTGAGCGTCAAACTGGACGAGCACCAGAATGAGGTGGTGGATGCCTTTGCCAAATATGGATTCAGGGCCTTGCCCGTCCTGGACGATGAAAACCATTTGAGGGGCGTGATCAGCTTTCGAAGCGTCCTCGATGTGCTTGCCCCCGATGCCGGATAATTTAAAACACCAATAACCAATAATCAAATAATAACCAATATCCAAATTCAAAATTCCAAACAACGTTTGATTATTGGGTCATTGGAGCTTTGGATTACCTTGAAAATACCTCCTCTCCCCTGGTGGGAGAGGATTGAGGTGAGGGGGTATGGGTAAAATTATTCACCCCCACCCTCACCCTCCCCCATCAAGGGGGAGGGAACTTAGTCATATTTTCATGGTTCGCGAGTGACGCAGTCATCATGTAAAATTTATTTGGAGCTTCCCTGCCTGCCGCAGGCAGGGAATTTGGTGATTGGTGTTTTGTCAAGGGTTCAACGGAACAACCATGGCTGATTACACCCGATGGATTTCCAGTTCAAAACGGTCCCTGTGGAGGACGGTCGGTCTCTTCTTCATTCTGATGGGGCCGGGCATCATTACCTCCAATGTGGATAATGACGCCGGCGGTATCACCACCTACTCCCTGGCCGGCGCACAATTCGGGCTCAAGTTCATCTGGTCTTTGATTCCCATCATGATCGTCCTGATCGTAATCCAGGAGATGTGCGCCCGGATGGGAGTCGTGACCGGAAAAGGGCTTTCGGACCTGATCCGTGAAAAATTTGGCGCCAAGATCACATTCTATTTGATGATCGCCATGTTTCTGACCAACATGGGCAATGCCATCTCCAACTTTGCCGGCGTGGCCGCAGGAATGGAAATCTTTGGCGTTGACAAGTTCATCTCCGTCCCCCTTAGCGCATTTCTCGTGTGGTGGATGGTCGTCAAGGGGACTTATAAGTCGGTGGAGAAAGCCTTTCTGGTCGCCTGCATTTTCTACATCTCCTACATCATCACGGGCATCATCGTGAAGCCGGATTGGAACCATGTGGTCGAGCAATTCTTAAACCCCCAATTGAACCTTCATCCCTCCGAGATGGCCATGGTGATCGGTCTCGTGGGAACGACCATCGCTCCCTGGATGCAGTTCTATCTCCAGGCCTCTATTGTTGAAAAAGGAATCAAGATAGAGGAATATAAGTTCGCACGATTCGATGTGGTCATGGGATCGATCGTCGTCCACATCGTCGCCTTCTTCATCATCCTCGTCTGTGCGGAGACCCTCTTCAAAACCGGGGTGAGAATCGAAACCGCAAAGGATGCGGCTCTCTCCCTGGCGCCCCTGGCGGGAAAATACTGCACCTATCTCTTCGCCTTCGGGCTGGTCAATGCCTCCCTCTTTGCGGCCTCGATTCTCCCTCTTTCCACAACCTATCTCATCTGCGAAGGTCTGGGCTGGGAGGTGGGAATCGACAAGAAGTTTGTGGAAGCCCCACAGTTCTATGGGATCTATTCCCTGATCATCTTTTTGGGAGCGGGGATCATCCTCTACCCGGATCTCCCGCTCATCCCGATCATGTACTTCTCTCAGGTCGTCAATGGTCTCGTGCTCCCCTTCATCCTCATCTTCATCTTATTGCTCATCAACGACAAAAAGTTGATGATGCAGCACACCAATGGCCCCATCTTCAACACCATCGCGTGGGTAACCACCATCGTTCTGATCGGCTTCACCCTCCTCCTCTTCTTCCAGATGATTTAATGTTTGTTCCGAAAACCCATTAGGCAGAAACGACTCAACAGCGGGCTCTCCTCTGAAGGCGTTCCCAGGTGTCGTCCACATTTTTTTGCGTTGTCTCGATATCCTTTTCGGTGAGGTGGCCGAAACGGCCCTGGAGCTTTAAATACTCTTTCACGGGAACGATACGGGATTCTTCTTGAATCGTATAATTCCTTCCATTTTCAATTTCATAAAGCGGGAAGATCCTTGAGCGGACAGCAAGCCTCGAAATTTTAATGGTCTGCTCGGAGGCCATCTTCCATCCCGGAGGACAGGGAGAGAAAAGGTGGATAAAGCGGGTTCCCCGGATCCCCTTTGCCTTCTGCAACTTTCTTATGAGATCTTCCGGATAGGCTATCGTCGCTGTGGCCGCATAGGGGATATGATGATCGGCCATAATGGCCATGATATCCTTCTTGGGGTTCTCTTTGGGTTGCATGACCGGAGTGGTAGTTGTCCAGGCTAAAAGCGGTGTGGCTGAACTCCGCTGTGTGCCTGTGTTCATGTATCCTTCGTTGTCATTGCAGATGTAGATGAAATCCTCATTTCTCTCTGCCGCACCAGAGAGGGCCTGAAGGCCAATGTCAAAAGTCCCGCCATCTCCGGCCCAGACCGCCACTTGAGTTTCAAGATCACCCCGGACGTCGAGAGCCGCTCTGACCCCTGAGGCGGTTGCTCCGGCCGTGACAAAACCGGCATGGATGGCTGTGATCCGGAAACTGGAATAAGGCCAGGATCCCGGAACAATCGACCAGCAGGAGGCAGGAAAAACCATGATGGTCTTCTCTCCCAGGGCTTTAAGGGTGAGCCTCATGCTGATGGCTGCTCCACATCCGGCGCAAGCTAAATGGCCATGCCCCAGGTTTTCTTCCAGCGGGATTTCTATTTTTTTCATCTGATGGTCCTTGCTTTATCTTGATGTTTTTGTATCACTGCCTACTGCTTACTGCTGACTGGTCACTATTCACTTCTTCAGTCCCAGCCACAAAATCTCCTCTTCAGGCCGAGGATGTTCTACCGTATATTGAATCGCCTCTTCAATCAGCTCCGGAGTAATATCCCTTCCACCCAGTCCCGAGACAAATCCGAAGACAGGAAGTCTCTCCTCTTTCGGATAGAGGGCGGCCCTCAGTTCCTGGGCAAAGATGCCTCCTACTCCGGCAGAAAGATTCCGGTCGATCACCGCCAGCTTTTTTGCCCCTTTGATGGCCCTGTAAATCTCTTCGGAAGGGAAGGGCCTAAATCGCTTGATCTTTAATCCGGCAACGCTCCATCCCTCTTCATTCAGTTTCCGGATGACCATCCTGGAGGTGCTTGTCACGGTTCCGGAGGTTACCAGGACCACCTCTGCTTCCTCCTTTCCGTATCTTTCAATGGCGCCATAACCTCGACCAAATCGGGATCTGAATTCATCATCCACCTTCTTTGAAACCTCGGGGACCTCTTCCATGGCCTTCTGAACCTTGTATCGAAACTCCAAAAAATATTCAGGAGTAGTGATGACGGAGTAAGCCCTCGGTTCCTGGGTGTCGATCGGATAATCCGGACAGAAGGGCGGCAAGAAGGAATCCACCTCCTCCATGCTCGGAACTTCTACGGGCTCCGAGGTATGGGAGAGGACAAAGGCATCAAGGACGACCATTACGGGAAGTTTCACCCTCTCTGCGATACGATAGGCCTGGACAATGGTGTCGAGGACCTCCTGATTATTTTCGCAATAGAGTTGAATCCATCCCGTATCCCGTTGAGAGAGAGAATCGCTCTGATCGCCCCATATATTCCAAGGTGCGCCAAGGGCTCGATTGACATTGACCAGAACAATGGGAAGCCTCGCTCCGGAAGCCCAATGGAGCATCTCATGCATATAGGCTAATCCATGAGAGGATGTAGCCGTAAAGGTTCTAACCCCTCCGGTGGAAGCTCCGATCAGTGCGGCCATGGCGGAATGCTCTGATTCCACCTTGAGGAATCTTGTCTTCAGGCGGCCGCTGGCAATCAGCTCTGAAAGCTCTTCCACAATCGTCGTCTGCGGGGTGATGGGATAGGCGGAGATGACATCGACACGGCTCAAGATGACGCCGTAGGCCACTGCCTGGTTTCCTGTGATGACCCTCTTCATTTCGCCTCTCCCTGCAAAGAGATCGCGCCCCTTGGACATTCGGTGAAACAGATGCCGCATCCCTTACAGTAATCGTAATCCACTTGATGGGGAAAAAGCTCTTCTCTTTTTAAAATTGAACCATCCGGACAGAAGACATAACAATTCTCACACTCATTACAGGTGCCGCAACTGAAACATCGCTCCGCTTCGTCCAGGGCAACTCCTTCGGAAAGAGTCGAGGATACCTCTTTAAATCCTTTGATCCTTTCCTTAACAGCGCTCTTTGATTCTCCCTGCCTTTTTGCAGGCTCGAAGTAGTCCATATTCAATTCTTCGAAAGTAACCACATGGGAATTCCTCAATCTCTCTCCGGGATGGAGATATCCGAAGATTGAGAGGGACGGACCTTCTCCGATGAGATGTTGAATAATCACCTCTTCCCCATCCTTTCCCTTGAAAAAACAATCGATGGCCATGGCCGCTTTCTTGCCTGAACCAATGGCATGGGCTACAGTGCGCTGGTTGGAGGTGAGATCTCCTCCGGCAAAGACCCCTTTGATGCCAGCGCTTCCATCTCTCCGGGTGAGGATGATCCCTTCTTTCTTCTCCAATCCTTCCGGAAGAAAGGAAGCTTCGATCTCCTCTCCTGCTGCGATAACCACATGATCTGAATCAATAAAGAGATTGGAATTGGGAATGGGAACAGGTCTTCTTCGACCACTCTCATCCTTCTCACTCAATTCCATTCGTAAACATTCCAATCGTTTCAAACCATCCTTCTGTCCAACCCGGATCGGATTGACCAGATACCTTATCTTCACACCCTCCTCAAGAGCTTCCAGGATCTCATCTTCAAACGCAGGCATCTCCTCCCTTGAGCGACGGTAGAGAATGGTTGCCTTTTTTCCCAGGCGGATCACGGATCTTGCCACATCCATGGCCGTATTTCCTCCGCCGATAACAGCAATCTTATCGCCTAACTTCACTCTCTTGCTCAGGTTGATCTTTTTCAGTAGATCGAGACCGCTCAAAACACCCTTCTCTTTTTCTCCTGGGATACGGAGGCCTCTACTCCGGTGTGCTCCTGTACTAATGAAGACGGCTTGATAATCCTTCAAGTCCTCCAATCTTAAATCCTCACCCAGAGAGACGCCTGTCCGGATCTCAACTCCCAGGGCCTCAATATCTGAAATTTCCCTGTTCAAAATATCTTTAGGCAATCGGTAAGAGGGAATGCCCATCCTGAGCATGCCGCCCGCCAAAGAAAACGATTCGAAGACCGTCACATCATAATGGAGCCTTGCAAGATGAAAGGCACAGCTCATCCCGGCCGGCCCGGAGCCGATAATGGCAACCTTCTCCTTCCTTTTCTCCCCAGCCTTTCCTGTCTTCCTGCTCAGACAAGAACCAAAGTCCGCCACAAATCTCTCCAGCGCATGAATTGCAATGGGTTCATCGAAGGGTCCCCGGTTACATTTTGATTCGCAGGGATGGAAACAGACTCTGCCACAGACTCCCGGGAATGGATTCTCCTCCTTGATGATATTCCAGGCTCCTTCAAAATCTTCTTTAGCAATCTTTTGAATGAAAGCAACGATATCATTTCCTGCCGGACAAGCCGCACTGCAGGGCGGGGTCTTATCCTCATAAAAAGGACGCTGTGTTCTCCATGCCCCCGTTTTGTTCCATTCCATATCCCCCAGCGAAACGGAGATCATGGGCATCTCGGAAGCGCTCTTAAAGGTAAGTTGTTTGCTCATCTCACCATTCCTGTGAATTCGCCAAATCAAGTTTCGATCGATTTGGCTAAAATCCCAAATCACAAATTCCAAATCCCAAATAAGCTCCAAATTCCAATTTCAAATGACCAAATAAATATTGTTTCGAATTTGGTGATTGGGATTTATTTGAAATTTGGTGCTTGGGATTTGGTGCTTCCATATGGCTATGCGCTATGCTGTTTTCACCTCTTGATAGGCTTCTCTTGCTGCCTTGGCATTCTCATTCTTCTTTCCGGGAGTCTCTTCACGGATCGACAGGGCAATGGAATCAATTCCCACCAGCCCACTCACCTTTGAGAAGGCTCCCAAGATGGCTGTATTGACAATCGGATTTGTTCGGGAACCCAAACTATTTCGGATTGCAATGGAGGTCGCATCGACGGTGGCGATTCTAAAATTCTTCAGATCATTAAATGTTTCAGGAGGGTGACCTGAATTGATCAGAATCCATCCGTTTGGTTTCAGGCCGGAGGTGACATCCACAGCTCCCATCAGGGTGGGGTCCAAAACGATGATATGATCGGGTTTATAGATGTTCACCCTCAATTGAATGGGCTCGCGATCAACCCTCAGGAAGGCCATCACAGGAGCGCCCCGTCTCTCGACCCCGAAGGCAGGGAAAGACTGGACATAGAACCCTTCATGGAAAAAGGCGACCGCAAGAACTTTGGATGCCACCACAGCCCCCTGTCCCCCTCTTCCATGAAATCGGATTTCAATCATCTTTTTCTCCAATAGACTCAACTATTCTATACAATATCTCCTTTCAGGGGACAAGCGAAAATTTTTTCAGAAAGAAGAAACCAACCACTGTATCAACCTATCCTCAAAACATTGATTTTCACTGTGGGCTGTGTTAGTTTTTCATTCAATGCTCACCTGCCAGGCATGGAAAAGAGGATAATATGAAGACCGTAATCATTGGTGCGGGAGCCATGGGAAGCCTCTTCGGAGGGTTTCTCTCGCTTTCCGGAGAGGAAGTCTGGCTGGTTGACATCTGGAAGGAACATGTTGACGCCATCCGCTCAAAAGGCCTCGCCATCGAGGAGAAGGGAAAGGTTCAAGCTGTTTCGGTCAATGCCACTTCAGATATCACCTCGATAGGGAAAGCGGACCTCATCCTCTATTTCGTCAAAACCTATCACACGGAAAAGGCCGTCACGGACTCTTTAGTCCTTGAAAAAGAGGATACCGTTTTTCTCACCCTCCAGAACGGCCTTGGAAATGAAGAGACGATCTGTAAACAGGTGGATCGGAAAAAGGTGGTCTTGGGAGTTACGGGACAGGGAGCGACCTTGCTGTGGTCCGGACATATTCGCCATGCGGGACGGGGCAAAACCTATGTGGGGGAACTGGATGGAAAGATCACGGATCGAGTAAATCAAATCACTCAAATTTTTCGTAAAGCTGGAATCGAAACCGAGGTCTCTTCCCATATCCATACACTTGTCTGGGAAAAACTCTTTGTCAATGTGGGTCTCAATGGACTTGCGGCCTTGCTTGGGTTAAAGAACGGGCAGCTCCTCGATTATCCAGAGACCATTAGATTGGTGGAGGCTCTTGTCTCCGAAGCGGTAGAAGTGGCGAGACGGAAGGGGGTTCAGATCGAGAGTAATCCCATGGACAGGGTGAGGGCGGTGATCGAGGCTACTAGAGAGAACCGCTGTTCCATGGGACAGGATCTCGACCGTAAACGGAGGACTGAAATCGATGCCATCAATGGGGCAGCGGTGAGAGAGGCAGAACATCTTGGAATCCCCGTGCCCTATAACCGGATGATCACCGATTTGATCAAAGTTATAGAAAAGAGATTTTAAATTTTCCCCCTCACCCCCACCCTCTCCCCTGCCTTCGCCGAAACGCTTCGTGCAGGCAGGCGCAAGGGGAGAGGGGGTCTTTTTCCCCTCCCTTGACGGGAGGGGAGCTGTGAAAAAATTATAATAAGCCCCCCTCACCCTAACCCTCTCCCACCAGGGGAGAGGG
>JAGXSW010000022.1 GCA_018333715.1 Syntrophaceae bacterium
AGATCTACGATGCTGCATTCTCAGTAATCGCTGGGAGGATTTTTGGGAGCAACGAGTCTCAGCTTAATACTACAGCGACTCTTTTAGAAAGAACGGCACTGTACCAACAAAAAGGGCTACCGCCCTATCCGTCATACCCGCGAAAGCGGGTATCCAGTTGAGCTTTTGACGCCCATAGACATCCTGGATTCCCGTTTTCACGCCTGCGCGCTGAAGCGCTCTGGCGCGCAAGCACGGGAATGACGAAAAAAAGTCGCTGTACTATTAAATTATTTACCCATAAATTTGTCGCACACCCAGGACTTTCCCTTATGTTGATCAATTAAGAATCGCTGCGTCATTGACAGCTATACAATTTAAACTTGAAATTATATGAGGATTAGGCTAATTTATTCCTCAAAGGAGGTGATCGTATGCCAATCTCTGCTTATGTCTTCATCGAATGCACCGCAGGGACTGCCAGGGATGTGGCCAGAGAGGCCGGCAAGATCCAGGGGGTGAAGCGCGCCAATGCGACGACGGGCCCCTATGATGTGATCGCTCTGGTCGAAGCTCCGGATATCAATATCCTTGGCGACTTCATCGTTACCAAGATCCAGGGGCTTTCAGGCGTATTGAGAACCCAGACGAATGTGATCGTCGATTAGTCTCAGATCTAAAACAACGAAAGAGAGGAATGATGGGAAGTGTCGTTAAGAAGAGACGAAAGAAGATGGCTAAGCACAAACACAAAAAGAGACTCGACCGGGATCGTCACAAGAAAAAGAAATAACCCTTTTTGATGCGTCGCCATCTCATCCATATCGTTCTCTTCATTCTGACGGTGATTTCCACCTGGATGACAGGAGGACCGGGGTACTCCATCGCTATTATCCTCATCCTTCTGGGACATGAAATGGGCCACTACTTCATGTCCCGAAGGCATGGGATGAGAGCCACGTTGCCTTTCTTTCTGCCCTTCCCCCTTTCGCCTTTTGGGACACTGGGCGCAGTCATCCGTATGGAAGGTCCCCTTGCTTCCCGAAAAGCCATCTTCGATACAGGGGTCGCAGGTCCTCTGATAAGCCTTATTTTGAGCATTCCTGCCATTGCCGTTGGCTTGAAGCTTTCCGTATTGATTCCGACCTCCCAGATTAAGGAAGGAACGATCCGTCTGGCAGACCCTTTTCTTTTTTCTCTCATCCAGCGACTGGTCCTGGGAGAAGTTCCCGAAAATGTTGATGTGTTGCTTCATCCCATCGGATACGCTGGATGGGTCGGCCTCTTCGTCACCGCCCTCAACCTCCTTCCGGTGGGGCAGCTGGATGGCGGCCATATCGCCTATGCCCTCTTCGGAAGAAAGAGCCGCGCCATCTTCCTCATCGCCATCGCTGTCATGGGTTTCATCACCATCTTCTACAACCCGGGATGGATTCTCCTGCTCATTCTGATGATCATTTTTGGGTTCCGGCACCCCATGCCGCTCGATGATCAGACGCCCATCGATGGGAAAAGAAAGCTGATCGGCTGGATCATGTTCCTCGTCTTTCTTCTCTCCTTCACCGCTTCTCCCTTCCCCCAGTTCGCCGAGGAGATCAAACAAACCCTCGGCTGGTTCTGAATGACTTGATCGATTGCTTTTCAAACTTCTTTGTGGCAATAAGTGTGGGAAAATTTGTCGTGTTTATCCCATAAACTACAAATGAATCGATCTTCCCTCCTCACGTTACGTGGCATCACAAAGTCCTTCCCGGCGGTTTTGGCCAACGATCATATCGACCTTGATATTTACGGCGGCGAGATCCATGCCCTTTTAGGGGAGAACGGCGCCGGGAAAAGCACCCTGATGAAGATCCTGTACGGTTTTTATCGGGCAGATGCGGGGGAAATTCTCGTGAACGGCAAACCGGCGCAAATCCATTCACCCCACGACGCCCGAGGACATCGCATCGGGATGGTCTTCCAGGACTTCATTTTGATTCCGGCCTTGACAGTGGCCGAGAATATCGCCCTCTTTTTGCCCGATTTGCCTTTCATCCTGGATCATACCGCGATAGTCAAACGCATTGAGGAAATTTCGGAGAGGTACTCTCTTCAGGTCAAACCCGGGGCGCCCGTCTGGCAGCTCTCTATCGGGGAACGTCAGAAGGTGGAACTGCTAAAATTGCTCCTGGCGGATGCGAAAATTCTGATTCTCGATGAGCCCACAAGGAGCCTGGCGCCCCACGAAACGGCCGGATTATTCCAGGTGCTTGCTAATTTGCGCTGGGATGGGTATGCCGTGACGGTTATTACCCACAAGATCAAAGAGGTTCTCGAGTGTGCGGATCGAATTACTGTAATGCGCCGAGGTAAAATTGCCGGCACTCTCCCCGGCGCTGAAGCCACGGAGAGCGGGCTTGTCTCCCTGATGTTCGGGAAAACCATCGCCGAATCCCCCCAAAGACGGGGTGAAACGCCCCCTGCTGAGGGAGGAATCCCCTTCCTGGAATTGAAAGGGGTCAGCACACAACCGGAAGGAAGCGGCACGTGGCTTAAGGAGATCAACCTGACAGTAAGGTCCGGTGAAATTGTCGGGATCGCCGGGGTATCGGGCAACGGCCAGCGGGAGTTGGGCGATGTCGTCTTGGGGATCGAGAAATGTTCCCGGGGAACCAAATACCTCGAAGCGCAGGATGCAACCCGCTGGTCGGTTGCGCAGGTCCGCAACAGCGGCACGGCCTTCATTCCTGAAGACCCGCTGGGCATGGCTGCTTTCCCCTGGCTGAGCGTGCAGGAAAATATGGCGATGGCCAATACGTCCATGTACGCCAGACAGGGCGGGCTATCGATGGACTGGGACGCTGTTCGTTCCGACCTGCAGGCATCGCTCAAACGTTTGGGGTTCAATATCCCGCCGTTTTATGTTCCGCTGACCACTCTCTCCGGCGGGAATATCCAGAGAATGATTTTGGCCCGGGAGATGGCTCACCATCCCAAATTGATCGTTGCCTTTTACCCTACCCGAGGCCTCGATGTGCAAAGCGCTGTTGCTGCAAGGGAGGTGCTCCTCGCCTCACGCGATTCAGGGGCAGGGATTCTCCTTATTTCGGAAGATTTGGATGAACTGTTTGCTCTAAGTGATCGCCTGGTGGTCATGCTCCGCGGGGAGATTGTGGCGACGAGCGCCCCACAGGACATCACCATAAAAGAGGTAGGCTACCTGATGACAGGGGCAAAAGGAGAATGTGCAGAGAGTGGATAAACTAACGGGACTAACCGACATATTGCGGCATAAAAGGACAGCCGCCATTATCCGCTTCGGCGGACTCTTCGGCCTGGCCCTCGCGCATACCTGGGCCGAATGGATGACGGCTGGACGAGGCTTCTTCGCCGTCGCCCTGGTTATCTTTGCGAAATGGCATCCGCTGAGGGCAATTGCCGGCGCCCTGCTCTTTGGGGGGGCGATTTCCCTGCAGCTTCAGATGCAGGCTCGTGGAGTGCCGGTTTCGTCCTTTATCCTTGACATGCTTCCCTATATTTTGAGCCTGACAGTCCTCGCCATCTGGGGCCGCGCTCGCCGGTCGGCCGTACCTGGCAGTTTGGGGCGGGTCTTTCAGGGAACGGAATAAATGCAAGTGGATTTGAGGTTCCAGATTGGAAATTGAAAATTAGAGAAAGGAGAGAAAAGATGAAAAGAACGGCGCATACCATCCTAAAGCAGTTGGCAATTCTGACATGCCTCATATTCGTCCTGGGAGCAGGTTTACCGGCTGCCGCCCAGGGCCAGGAGAAACTGAAGGTCGGCATCATTCATATTGGGTCCATCAACGATGCGGGTTATAATCAGGCCCATTCCGAAGGGGTGCGGGTCATGGAGAAGAACCTGCCGAATGTCGAGGTGATCCAGGTTGAGAATGTCCCGGAAGGGGCGGACGCAGAAAGGGTCATGGAGAACATGATCAAACAGGGCGCCAAGCTGATCATACCCGCAAGCTTCGGCTATCTTGACCCGGCCTTGAAGGTGGCCAGAAAGTACCCGGATGTCAAGTTTGTCCATCCCGGGGGATATAAGCTTGCTCCTAACCTGGGCACCTACTGGGCCAGCACTCCGGAGGCATTCTATATGGTGGGGATTGCAGCAGGTAAAACCACGAAAACGAACAAGGCAGGCTATGTGGTCGCCTTGCCTATCAGCTTCTTCCTGGCCAACATCAATGCCTTTCATCTTGGCGCCCGTTCTGTCAATCCCAAATTCGAGACCCGCGTGGTTTTCATGGGAACATTTCTTGACGCCCCCAAGGAGGCCATTGCGGCAAGCGCTCTCCTGGATATGGGCGTGGATGTCCTCGGGGTCATTGTGGATTCCCCGATTACGGTCGTGCAAGCGGCGGAAAAGCGCGGCGCTTATTCGGTTGGCTACCACTATCTGGGCGCGCAGAAATTTGCCCCCAAAGGCTGGATCAGCGGCATCGCTTTTACCTGGGGCCAACTCTACACCCGTTTTGCCAAGCAGGTCATGGATGGCACATGGAAGAGCGAGGGCCTGTTTGGAAATCTGACCAGCGATTTCCTGACGATTGCCCCCTTTGGCCCGGCTGTTCCGGCGGATGCCATCAAAATGGTAAATGAAACCAAGCAGGAATTCGTTGCCGGCAAGAAAAATGTTTTTCAGGGGCCCTTGAAAGACAATAAAGGCATGGAGCGGGTGAAGGCTGGCGAGGCGTTCCCACTTACCGGCATCGGGAAGATGGATTGGCTGGTTGAAGGCATTATTGGTCAGCCGAAGTAAAATGGGCTTCCCTGGCGAAATCTTCAACTGGCCCAATGTTGCCACGCCTTTCACCTGGCAGGCAGGATGGATCGGCGCCAGGGCAAAAAGTCTGGTGACTGCGCCAGGGTTCTCCGGCCAGGTCATTGCGGTTCTCTCCGATGTTGTTTATCTGTCCGGAAAGGATGGAGATATTCTGTGGTTGGTTCGGGAAGGGATGCAGCGCCACGGACGCGGTATCCCGGTCTCGTTCCCGCCGCGTTCCCTCCGTTTGGGACAAAGCTTTTTGATGGAAGGCAACTCCTTAAAAATAGGGGGAGACCTTGCCATTGATCTGGCCCGGGCGGTGGAATGGAAACCAACAGCGCTCAAGCCATCGGAGATAGACCCACTTGTCAGGGTGAGCCATTTCGTCCGGCAGTTGCTTGGGGCCATCTCACAGGGCATCGATCCCGAAGGGCCTGGCCAGTTGATTTTGGTAATTCCCTTGCTCATTAAACGGCCGTCCGGCAGCGCCTTTACCGCCAGGGTCATGGCTGGACCAGATGTTATCTCCCATTGTTGGCCTGATGAAACATTGTCTCAATGGGGGCCTGGCTGAAATCGGGACCAAGGGCAGGGAACTGATTGGTCTAGGCCCGGGATTGACCCCTTGCGGGGATGATTTTCTGGGAGGTCTGTTCTTTGCGACTCATTGGCTTCAAGACGCCTACCCCGGAGAATTCCACGCGGGAACGAAGTCGATTTTAGATCTGGCACACTGGGCGCGGAACCGGACCAATCCGATCAGTCATGCCATTTTGAACGATCTGGCCATGGGTCAAGGTCCTGAACCACTCCACGACCTGGTCCGGTTGCTTTTAAAAGGTGTGGATTATGATGGAGGGGTAAGGGAGGCTGTCAATCGATTGTTAAGAATTGGTCATACGACTGGCTGGTATATCCTGGCAGGTGTGCTTACCTGCTTGATCTCTGTTAACGAAAAGGCAAACAACAGCCTGGCCCATAGGCCATAGCGAAAATGGCGCAAGGCATTTTGGCCCGGTGAAGCCTATTCTTTGATCTTTAGGAGGAGAAATTTATTTATGAATGATATCAAACAAAAGATTGATATGGCCAATGCGGAAGCGGTGAAGCGCATTAACGAAGCAGATCCCGTACTGGTGGATATTGCCCCTGCCGGCGAAGTGATCCCTGGCCTTAAAGATCGAATGGTTCTTCATTCCGGCCCGCCTGTGACATGGCCAAACATGTGCGGCGCCCAGCGGGGCGCCATGATCGGGGCTGTGCTTTTTGAAAACTGGGCCGGAAGCGTTGATGAGGCATCAAGGCTTCTCGAGAATGGAATCATCCGGTTTGAGCCGAACCATCATCATCAGGCGGTCGGCCCCATGGCAGGCACCATCTCGCCTTCGATGCCGGTCTGGGTCGTTGAGAACAGGACTTTCGGAAACCGCGCCTTCTGCCGCCAGGTGGAGGGGCGTCAACAGTTTGGCGACTACAGTGATTCAGCCCTCGAGGGGTTGCGCCAGTGGCGGGACATCTGGGCGCTCTCCCTCAGAAAAGGCCTCCTCGGGATGGGTGGTCTTGAGTTGAGACCGATCATTGCCAAGGCCCTGACGATGGGCGATGAGCTCCATAACCGTCCTGTTGCGGCCTCAAGCCTCTTTGCAAATGGACTGGTCGGCCCAATGCTTGAAGCAGGGGTCGAAAAAGGCCATCTCCTCAGCACCATCAACTATATTACCAAACACGAACTTCTCTTCCTCGGGCTCTCCATGGCTGCAGGCAAGGCCTCCGTGGATCCGGCCGCAGGCATCGAATACAGCGCCGTCGTCATAGCCATGGCCCGAAATGGCACGGAATTCGGAATTCGGGTGAGCGGTCTTGGAGAGGAATGGTTTACTGCGTCTTCGCCACGGATCAACGGACTCTATTTCCCAGGTTATACCGAAAAGGATGCGGGCGCAGATATGGGAGATTCGGCCATTACGGAGACCGCGGGTTGGGGAGGTCTTGTTCTTGCCGGCGCTACAGGCATCCTCAGCCTAGTCGGAGGAACACCTGAAGAGGCTCTGGCCTATAGCAAAGAGATGCGCCAGATCACAGTGACGATGAGTTCCAGCTACCGCATGCCGGTCTTCGGTTTTCAGGGCGCTCCGCTGGGGATCGATATGCGCAAAGTGGTCCAGACCGGGATCACGCCCATCATCGATACGGCCATCGCTCACAGGAATCCAGGCTACTCCATCATCGGAGCCGGACTCGTACGCGCTCCGATGGAATGTTTCAAAAAGGCTCTTCTCCGCTTCGGCCAGAAATATGGGGTGAAATGATCACACGCTGTATCATTCGAAAAAATGCATATTACGACTCCGTTTTTCTGATGCGGGTGGCAAAGCGAATCTCCGGACAGAAGGGCATCCTGGAGGCGGCCGCTCTCATGGGAACGGAGAAGAATAAAGAACTGCTTTCTGACATTGGAATGGCCGGCCCGGAGATATCTTCTGTTAGGCCAAACGACCTGATCATCGCCATCAGGGCAGAGGATGAAGAACCCCTTTCTGCTGTGTTTGAAAACATTGACCATTGGCTCAATGAGAGCCAGGGGCAGGCTGGAACAATTCCTTGTCGAACGCTCGAAGAGGCCCTAACTCACCTTCCCCATTCCAATCTTGCCGTCATATCGGTTCCGGGCCAATATGCAAGCCGTGAAGCGAGAAAGGCGCTGGAACATGGGCTCAATGTATTTCTTTTCAGCGACAATGTTTCTGTGGAGGATGAACTTTCTCTTAAGGGGTTCGCCCGCGAGAAAGGTCTGATCGTCATGGGGCCCGATTGTGGAACAGCGATCATCAACGGAATCGGGGTCGGCTTTTCGAATGCGGTCCGACGTGGCCCCATCGGTGTAATCGGCTCCTCAGGCACCGGAATCCAGGAGTTCACGACCCTGGTTCACCATTTTGGCTCAGGCATCTCCCATGCCATTGGAACGGGCAGCCGTGATCTTTCAGATGCGATTGGCGGCATCACTTTCCTTTCCAGCATCGAGGTCCTCGATTCCGATCGGGAAACCCGTGTCATAGCGCTCCTGTCCAAACCGCCTGGTCCATTAGCCCTTCAAAACCTCATTCACAGAATCATCCAGTGTCGGAAACCGATTGTGACCTGCTTTCTCGGCCCCAAACAGGATCCTGATGATGCCAATCTCCGTTACCGGAAAGCACGCACTCTGGACGATGCGGCATCGCTTGCCGTTCAGATAGCAACCAACAATCCGTCCCCGCGCCTGGAGGACCGATCGTTCAAATTTCAGGAACTGATCAACCGGGAAAGAATCCATAAGAGTCCGGAGCAGAAATATATCCGCGGGATTTTTGCCGGCGGCACCTTCTGCTATCAGGCCCAGCAGATTCTCCAGGATGCCGGGATCATGGTCCATTCCAATCTCCCTCTTGAGGGAAATTCGAAACTGCGAAGCCCCTTGCTTAGCGTCGAGCACACGCTGATCGATATGGGCTCAGATGAATTTACATCAGGACGGCCTCATCCCATGATCGACGCCGGTCTCCGTTATGAACGCATCCTCGCAGAGGCCAAAGATCCTCAAGTTTCCATTCTACTCCTCGATTTTATTCTGGGCCTCAATGCCTCGCCCGATCCTGCCGGCGAACTCCTTCCTGCAATCGCTGAGGCCAGAGGCCAAACCAGGAAACAAGGCGGATCGCTCAGCGTCATTGCCTCGGTATGTGGCACGGAGAACGATCCCCAGAACATCCAACGGCAAGTTAAAGCGCTTGAGGAGGCAGGAGTCGTCGTCTTCTCAAGCAGTGCGAAGGCCGCCCGGTTCTGCGGGTTTCTGGTAACAGGGTGTCCGGAGGAATCCAGTGTCCGATAAACTGAAGGATCTGTTGCAGAATGGACCGATTGCCATCAATATCGGGATCTTCGATTTTGCCGAAACCTTGAAGATTCAAGGTGTAGAGGTAATCCATCTGAACTGGAGTCCGCCCGCAGGCGGCGATCCGGAACTCATCGAACTTCTCGACCAATTGCTGTGATATTGTAAATTAGGGACACTTCCCTATCTTTATCGTTATGTAGATGATGATTTTTGCGGTAATAAAATAGGGAAGTGTCCCTAATTTACAATTCTGGTGGGAGGGGTATGTCAAAACGTATCTGGAAAGAGACCTAAGAGAACTTTCACAGGTTGAATCCTTAATAGATTTTAGAAGGGTGTTAGAATCCACAGCCATAAGAACTGGAAACCTCCTCAATCAGACTGAGATCAGCAGGGATACGGGGGTGAGCCAGCCAACAGTTTATCGATACCTGAAACTTCTTGAGGTTTCCGATATCATCAAAAGGGTCCCGGCCTACTATTCCAGTAGATCGAAGAGGGTGATAAAATCCCCTAAATTATTTTTTGTAGACCCTGGCTTAAGCATTTATCTGTCGGGGTATCATGACGAAAATTCACTGGCAAAATCGCGTGAACTTGGAAATTTCTTTAAAACCTCAATTTTCTTGCACCTCACGATTTTATCAGAATTGTTGATTCCCAAGGCCTCGATCTTTTATTGGAGGACAACGACATCAAAGGAGGTTGACTTTGTTATCGAACAAGGGAAAAAGTTGGTTGCCCTTAAAGTAAAATATTCCAAAAAACCGATTATGAACGACATCAAAAATTTATTGACATTCCTTGAAGAAAATCCTCAGACAATCAGGGGGGTCTTGCTCCACGCAGGACACTCCATAAAATGGCTCCATTCAAAAGTTTTGGCAGTTCCGTGGTGGTGGATTGTAAGTTGAGGGTATGGATAGCCCACCCCCCCCTTTTTTAAAACCGAAGATGGGGTAGCAGATGAAATGTCCAGCCTGTAAGTTTGATAACCGAGAAGGAGCCCAATTCTGTAAAGAGTGCGGGAAAAAGTTAGAGTCTTTAGGTCCATCATGTGGACATCCTTACCAATCGAGTAGCAAGTTCTGCGACGAATGCGGCTACAACCTCACCCTCCCAAAAGAACCTTTTAAGAAAGAACTCTCCTTTGAAGAGAAACTGGCCAAAATCCAGCGCTACCTCCCCAAGGGATTAAGTGAAAAAATCTTAGCCCAAAGAGATAAGATCGAAGGTGAACGAAAGCAGGTTACGGTGATGTTTTGTGACATGGAGGGGTATACAGGTCTTACTGAAAAGCTTGGTCCTGAGGAAGCTTACTCCCTGATGGACAAGGTCTATGAAATTCTCATCCACAAGGTTCATGATTATGAAGGAACGGTTAATGAACTGACCGGTGACGGAATTATGGCTCTTTTTGGAGCGCCGATTGCTCTGGAGGACGCTCCACAGCGTGCAATTCGATCTACATTAGCCATCCATGGGGAGATGAGCAAGTTCAGCGATCAGCTCAAAACCGAAAGCAGAATACCGCCAATTAAGATGCGGATTGGCATACACACAGGTCCTGTGGTGGTGGGTAGCTTGGGTAATGATCTAAAGGTGGAGTTCAAGGCAGTAGGGGATACGGTGAATTTGGCATCCCGTATGGAGGGATTAGCGGAACCAGGAACCACATATGTAACGGAAGACACCTTTAAGCTTACCGAGGGATTCTTTAGATTTGAGGCTTTGGGAGAGAAGCAGATTAAGGGCAAAAAAGAGCCGGTCAGAGTCTACCGGGTGATCGCCCCAAGTACAAGAAGGACAAGGTTTGATGTCAGTGCCAAGCGGGGTCTGACTCTCTTTATTGGAAGAGAACGGGAGCTTGAGCTTTTATTGGATGGTTTTCAGAGAGTTAAGGCAGGTAAGGGGCAAGCCTTTTCTATCATATCCGAAGCTGAAATGGGCAAATCTAGGCTCCTGTATGAATTTAGAAGGGCTGTGGCCAATGAGGATGTGACCTTTCTGGAAGGAAGGTGCTTCTCTTACAGCAGGGGTTTAGCCTATTATCCGTGGATAGATATTTTGAAGTCAAACTTCCCCATACAGGAGGGAGAAAAGGAGGAGGCGATCAGGGAGAAGGTCAAGAGAGGGCTAGAAATAATGAAAGTCGATGAAGCTTCGACTCTTCCCTATTTTCTTGAACTTCTATCAATCAAGGAGAGTGGTATTGATCAGATCTCCATGAGTCCTGAGGCGAAGAAAGATAGGATTATGGAAGCAATCAAGCGCATCGGTCTATGAGGTTCTGAGATACGGCCTCTGGTCATGGCATTTGAAGACCTCCACTGGTTGGATAAGAGTTCGGAAGACGTATTAAGAAGCCATTTGGAGAGCATACCAGGTTCAAGGGTTTTATTGATATTCACCTATCGGCCCGAATTTGTCCACACCTGGGCCGCAAAGTCCTATCACAACCAATTAACCTTGCATCGGTTTTCCAACAGGGAAAGCCTTGAAATGGTAGCCCATATCTTAGAGACAAAGGATATTGAAAAAACGCTTGAGGAGTTAATCCTTGAGAAGACTGAGGGCGTTCCCTTTTTCATCGAGGAGTTTATAAAATCCCTTAAAGACCTAAAAATCATAGAGAAAAAAGACAATGCATATCGATTAGTAAGAAATTAGGAGTCACATTTCTCTTTCGCATGATTCATGATGCCCACAATTGCGTAGGGCGATCATGCTCGGTTGAGGACCGTACTCGAAGGTGAGTCTTAAACTTTTCGAAGCATATGCGATGAAGACATCATTCCCTCCCTCGGCATACTTTCCCGTCACGTTTTTCCCCTTATGAACATTGAGGGATGGATGTCGAGGGTTTGCACTGAGAAGCCTGACCGCTTTATCGATAGCTTTTCGTTCACTCGGTTTCAAATGGGAGTAGCTTTCCAAGAAGATAATCTCGAAATGGAGTCCAAAGAAAGATGGTTTCGCTGACATAGAAGGTCAATTCTTCTTTTTTCTGAGCGCTTTTGAAGGGGTTGAAGCAACGATTCCAGGTCGGATATCCGCATTAATCTTCTTCTCTCTTTCAACCCAATCCGGGGAAAGGGCCTCTTCAGGCAGGTCTGACATATCGGGATATTTTCGGACCGTCCGGACTGGATAGAGGATGATCTGATCACCTTTGACGGCATATTCGAACAAAGATTCCCTGCGAAAAGGAGGAGGGAGAACGACTCTTCCCCTCGAATCTGTTTTCAAGATTTTAGTTTCAGCCATGTCGGTTTCTCCAATTTGTTTTGTTTAGAAT
>JAGXSW010000023.1 GCA_018333715.1 Syntrophaceae bacterium
GATCCTGTTAATCTGGAGAGGGCCCTGAGGCTCAATGATCGTTTGGGAGGGCATTTCGTTACGGGACATATCGATGGCATAGGCGTGGTCACGGAGAAGAGACGAGAGAGAGATTTTGTCAATCTGAGGGTAAGGGTTCCGGAAAATATATTGAAATATGTCGTTCCCAAGGGATCGATTGCAATCGATGGGATCAGTTTAACGGTCAATGAATGCAGGGGATCGGAGATTCTGCTCACGCTTATCCCATATACCCTGGAGAAGACCACTCTGATGGATAAGAAAGCAGGGGATTCTATCAATCTCGAAGCTGACATTTTAGGCAAATATGTGGAACGATTGCTCGGCCATAGGAGTGGAAAGCCTGAAGGATTGGACCTGTCTTTCCTAAAAGAACATGGAATTTTAAAAGGAGATGAGGGTTTACATGATTAATACCATCGAAGAGGCATTGGACGAAATCCGTCAGGGGAAGATGGTGATCTTAGTTGATGACGAAGATCGGGAGAATGAGGGCGATCTCACCATGGCCGCTGAGAAAGTAACGCCTGAGGCCATCAACTTTATGGCGAAATACGGAAGGGGACTGATCTGCCTCTCATTGCTTGAGGAACGTCTGAACGAACTCCGGCTTCCGATGATGGTTTCGGATAATACCTCCCGCTTCCAGACCGCTTTTACCGTGTCGGTGGACGCAAGAAAAGGGGTGACCACCGGAATTTCAGCGGCTGACCGGGCGAACACCATCCTTGCGGCCATCAATGACAGCACGACACCAGAGGACCTTGTCTCTCCGGGCCACGTCTTCCCTCTGAGAGCCAGAACCGGCGGGGTCCTGGTCAGGACGGGTCAGACCGAAGGATCGGTCGACCTGGCGAGACTGGCAGGCCTCAAACCGGCTGGAGTGATCTGTGAGATCATGAACGAGGATGGAACCATGTCCCGCATGCCTGATCTCCAGATCTTTGCAGAAAGGCATGGTTTGAAGATTGTCACAATTGCCGATCTCATCAAATACAGGCTTCATAAAGAAAGTTTGGTCCGCAGGATAGCAGAAGCAAAAATTCCGACGAAATACGGAGGCTTGTTCACCACCATTGCCTATGAAAACGATGTCGATCCTTTTCACCATCTTGCGCTGGTCAAAGGAGATATCCAGCCGGATGACGAGGTTCTGGTGAGGATGCACTCACAATGTCTGACGGGCGATGTATTCGGATCAAGGCGATGTGATTGCGAGGAACAGCTCCATAAAGCGATGGCCATGGTGGAAAAAGAGGGGAAGGGAGTCATCGTCTACATGAGACAGGAGGGGAGAGGAATCGGGCTGGTCAATAAATTAAGGGCCTACTGCCTTCAGGATCTGGGAAGGGATACGGTGGAGGCCAATGAGGCTCTTGGATTTCAAGCGGATATGAGGGATTATGGAATCGGAGCCCAGATTCTTGTGGATCTGGGCCTTCATAAGATCCGGCTGATGACGAACAACCCGAGAAAGATTAAAGGACTGGAGGGGTATGGGATTAAAGTGACCGAAAGGATTCCCATTGAGTCAAAGCCCAGTCAGGAGAACATCGAGTATCTGAAGACGAAAGCGAAGAAGATGGGTCATATCCTCTCGATCAAATCAGGGGATTAAAAGAAATTGCGGATTTTAGATATCGGATTTCGGATTGAAGACTATTTCCAAAAGTGTCATTCCTGCCCCGATTTTCATTGGGATAAACTCCAGCAGGAATCCAGATATTTTTTAGTATTCCCTGGATTCCTGTTTGCACGGGAATGACACAATAGATGAAATAATTACGAACAGACACGCTTTTACCGAAAGGAGAAGAGAATGGCTAAAACCATTGAAGGCAAATTGATGGCGAAGGGGCTTAAATTCGGGATCGTCTTAAGCCGATTTAACAATTTCATCAGCGATCGGCTCCTGGAGGGAGCGCTGGATGCATTGCGAAGAAGCGGAGCGGAAGAGGGAGATTGTTCGGTGGTAAGGGTTCCGGGATCCTTTGAAATTCCGCTGGCGACAAAGAAGATGGCGAAGAGCGGACGTTATGACGCCCTCATCTGCCTCGGATGTGTCATCCGGGGTGCGACGCCCCATTTCGAATATATTGCAACAGAAGTCACCAAAGGCATCGCCAGCATCACTCTTGAGAGCGAAGTCCCCATCTCCTTCGGGGTTCTCATCACAGACACCATCGAACAGGCCATTGAAAGGGCGGGCACAAAAGTGGGCAATAAGGGGTTCGATGCCGCCATGTCAGCAATCGAAATGGCCAACCTGATGAAGGAGATCGGAAAGGGATAAGAAAATCTTTGGGAAAGAGAAGAAGATCGAGGGAGTTTGCGCTCCAGGTTCTTTACCAACTTGAAATCACCAAACAGGGCGCTCTGCAGGCGATAGTTCAATTGAAAGAGAATTTTTCGCCGGAAGAAGGAGAAGATGAGTTCGCCAAACGGATGATTCTGGGTGTGATGGAGCGCCGACAGGAGATTGACCGGTTGATCGAAGAGCGTTCCGAAAACTGGCGTCTGGATCGCATGACGATCATCGACCGGAATATCCTTCGCATCGCCATCTTCGAACTTCTATACTGCAGTGAGGTTCCCCCCAAAGTCACCCTCAATGAAGCGATTGACCTCGGAAAACGATACGGATCTGAAGAATCGGGAAGTTTCATCAACGGGATCTTGGACCGAATCCAGAATGAAGTGATCCGGAAGCCCCTATGAGAAAAAGATAATAACCAAATTTCAAGCGCCAATAACCAAATAATAACCAATATCTCAATGACCAAAACTTTAATCCCCTTGCTCCATCCTTCTCCCATGGGGATATTGGAAGTTGGTTATTGGAAATTATTTGGTGTTTGGAATTTGGAATTTGGTTATTGGGAGTTAAACAGGATGGATGTCATCATTTCTAAAGAATCAATCGATCTTCAGGAGGGCGATCTGCTTGTCGCCGCTCTTTTCAAGGACGAGAGGCCCCTGAGAGGCTCAATCGGCTGGGTCGATTGGAGACTCAACGGGATGTTGTCCCGCTTTCTGATCGAAAACAGACTGACAGGGGAACGGAGAGAGAGGACACTGATTCCTTCCCAGGGCAGAGTTTCTTCGAAGGCGATCCTTATTCTCGGCCTGGGCAAGGTTAAGGAGTATAGTTATCTATCCGTACGGGAGATTGTTCCCTTCGTGGTTGAAACCCTCAAAAATCTGAGGGCCTCCAACCTCTGCTTCTCCCTCCCATGCGGCGATGAGTATAATGTGGACTGCGGGAAACTAACAGAAGTTCTCCTTGAGGGGATAATGGACAGCATGGATCAATCCCCCTCGGATCGCAAATGGATTGAGAACTTCACCCTCTCTTTTGCTGAGGGAGAGGAGCGATTTTCTGAAATTCTCCTCGGAGTTCAAACAGCCAAATCAATCTTAACAGACCGTCTTCAAATCAGAATCTTAACTCCTTCCGAAATCCTTCCAAAGGCCAGCTTGGCCTGCAACCTCTGAATCCCTTGTCTCTTCCACATTTTTTTGACAATTGTACTGAAATAGGATAAAAGGGATACCCATATAGAAGAATTTTCATCGGGAGGGATGCCGCTATGGTGCAAAAGATGGAGAAGATTTGGATGGATGGGAGATTGATCCCCTGGGATGAAGCGAAAGTCCACGTATTGACTCATACGCTCCATTATGGGTTGGGGATCTTTGAAGGGATACGTTGCTATCTCTGCGATGACGGGAGATCCGCTGTCTTCAGGTTGAGAGAGCATATCGATCGGTTCTTCGATTCCGCCCACATCGGAGGCCTTAAAATGGGCTACTCGAAGAAGGAAATCGTAGAGGCATGTAAAGAGACCTTGCGAGCCAACGGTCTAAAAGCGGGATATATTCGGCCGCTTGCCTTCATCGGAGAAGGGGTGATGGGGGTTTACCCGGGAGATAATCCGATTCAAGTGGCGATCATCACCTGGTCATGGGGAGCCTACCTTGGAGAAGAAGCCCTGGAGAAAGGCATCAGGGCAAAGTTCTCCTCTTATACCCGCCACCATGTTAATGTCATGATGACCAAGGCAAAAATTTCCGGAAATTATGTAAACTCCGTCCTCGCCAAAAGAGAAGTGATGAAATTGGGGTATGAAGAGGCCATGATGCTCGATACGGAGGGTTATGTTTCCGAGGGCAGCGGAGAGAATATCTTTATCGTAAAAAACGGGCTGATGAAAACGACTCCCCTTACCTCGATCCTCTCCGGGATTACTCGGGATTCGGTGATTCAGATTGCGAAATCGAGGAAGATTCCTGTCGTTGAAGAGAAATTTACACGGGATGAGCTCTACACGGCCCAGGAAGCCTTTTTCACCGGGACCGCCGCCGAAATCACGCCCATCCGCGAAGTGGACGACCGGCAGATCGGCGAAGGAAAACCGGGCCCTGTCACCAAAGAGCTTCAGGCCGTTTTCTTCGATATCGTAAAAGGCAAGAACCCCGAATTTAGGGAGTGGTTGGACTACTTATAGTCGGATGGTCTTTTAGTCATTTAGTCTAATAGTCTTGAACTTATTTAATGAGGTTGTTATGCCATTGACTATATGACTATGGGACTATCCGACTATGCGACTAAAAAAATGCTTCTCATCATCGATGGTTATAACCTCCTCCATTCCGGTCGCACCCTTGTCAAATTAAGTTCCATTCAACTTCAATGGGAAAGGGAACGTCTCATCCAGAGGCTGTCCCTCTACCGTCAGGCCAGACCCTCTGAGATCCTTGTTGTCTTCGACGGATGGCAGGCGGGCTGGAGCACGGAGAAGAGAGAGAAGAAAAATGGGATCGAACTGATCTTCTCAAGAGTCGGCGAGAAGGCGGATGAGGTGATCAAGAGGCTGATCAGAGAGAAAGGCTCCGGAGCCGTCGTCATCACCTCTGACCGGGAGATAGCAAGCTATGCCGGCAGGCTCTCGGTTCCGGTCATTCCATCCGAACAGTTTCAGGCGAAGTTAGAAAGTACCGATGCCCGAGGTGCAGAAAAAACAGAGGAGAATGAAGAGGAGAGAGGTTTAAAGAAAAAGGGGCCCTCTCGAAGGCCCTCCAAAAAAGAGAAAAGATTGAAATTAGCGCTGAAGAAACTTTAGCCCCCTTACCTCATCCCTCTCCCCTTTGGGGAGAGGGTAAGGGTGAGGGGAGTTTGGCACTATTTCTTTTCTATTTGGTTTTCCACTTATTTTCTGTTCCCTGTAAAAGCCTTGCGATATTGGATTGATGCCGGTAAAGGATCAGCGCGGCGATGATGACGCTCATGATGAAATAAGCCTGGGAATCACTCCGGAAATAGGCGATGAGGATCGGAATCGTCGTTGCACAGGAGATCGATCCCAGAGAGATATACCTCCATTTCCACACGATTCCCATAAAGATAAAACATTCAATCAGCACTGAGGTGAACGAAATCGGGAGGTAGACGCCAAGAGCCGTAGCGACTCCTTTTCCGCCTTTAAACCCAAGGAAGATGGGAAAGATATGCCCGAGAATCGGGCCCATTCCTACGATGGCGATCCAAGTGTGATCGGAAAGACCCCACTGCTCTGTCAACCCCCACTTCATGGCAAGAACAATCGGCATCATTCCTTTCAGCATATCTCCGATAAGAGTCAAAATTCCAAGGGTTTTCCCGGCCGTACGGAAGATATTGGTCGCCCCGATATTTTTACTTCCTTTTTTTCTCGGATCAACCCTGGAAAAAAGTTTGGTGAGGAGAAGCCCGGTGGGGATGGAACCCAGAAGATATCCGAATAGTCCGATAAAGATTCCGGCAGGCATATTTTCTCTTTAAAGATGGTCGGGGAGAGGAGATTTGAACTCCCGGCCTCTTGGTCCCGAACCAAGCGCGCTACCAGGCTGCGCTACTCCCCGACTGAATGAGTCTAAATTAAACGATTTTTTATAAAATGTCCAGTCCCTTATCAAGCCACTGGAACTCCGATATAAGGAGTGAAAAATAAATATTTTCAGAGAGACTTAAGGTAGGGGTAATGCGTCACTGAAGCGGGGGGGAAATCCGTCCATCGAGCAGTCATGTCTCCGAAAATCTTATCAAGCGGATGGTTTATATTCTTTTGGGCAAGGGCAACATTGCCCATTGTAGAACAGTCCTTGTCATACAGAATCATCCTTTTAGTTTACGGACAAGCTAATGTTTCCGCTATAAGATTTTCTCCAACATGACTGCCCGAAGGACGTTAATTTTCCACGGAAGAGTGACGCATTACAGGTAGGGTTTAATTTTGTCTTCCCTTTTTGTTCAACTCGTAGTACTTTTCTCATGGTGGCTCCCCTTTGTAAGTTTGTTATTCCCTAATTTTATCTTCATAGGGGCGCTGCCTCTAAATTTTAACTAATTTTTGCACCCCCTTGGGTGACCAATACAAAGGTATATTGGGCGAGATGCCCTTATGGAGGAATCACAAATGAGCACGTTAAAAGAGTTAGGAATGAAAAAAGACTGGCTATATGAAGTTGTCCTTTCCAGTTTTGATAAAAATACCCCCCACGCAGCCCCTTTCGGAGTAAAAACCACAGATTTTAATCTGGTTACAATTGAAATGTATAAGGGATCCAATACCCTGAAAAACATTCTGACCTATAAGGAATTCGTTCTTAACACGATTGATGACCCGGTCATTTTTTATCAGGCTCTTTATGACAGAGAGAAAATTAATTTCGGTTTGGCAAAAATGATTAATGCCCCTGTTTTGACTGATTCGCCTGCGAGCATTGAAGTTAGATTAGTAAACTCGATAGATCTAGGGCAATGCTTTATGATAGATGCGGCAGTTGTATATGTCCATATCCGCCACAGAAGTGAGTTAATAAACCGCGCCAAAGGCCTTGTTTTTGAAAGCCTCATCATGGCTACCAGAATGCCTCATTTAGCGGAGCGCAAACCGGAGGAATTGCTCAGAGAGAATTATCGAATTATAAAAAAAGTCGCTCCCGGCTCAAAATATGAATGGGTGATGCAAGAACTGTTGAATAAATGCGGCAGATAAGAAGGACGGTTTATTAGCCCTGCAGTTTTTTTCCTTTACTCCTGTTTGCTTCTTATGCTAAAATTAGCAGCGTCTAAGTAAAGAGGCGGCGGACAGTCAAGGGAATGGGCGACTGTGATACGACATGCGCCATTGTGGGCGGCATAGTGACGTCAGCGTCAAAGCATCTGCCGTCGGAATGGCTCAGAAGACGGGAGCCTCTTCCAGGGAGCTAAAGCGCCCAATCGGGGGAAGGGGATCTTCTAACTCCCTCTCTCCACACACCCAAAACCGGAGACAGTATGAATGCAAGCGTCATAAAACTTCTGGGAATTTCTGGCAGCCCTCGCGTTGCTTCAACCGACTTTGCCGTTAAAACCGCTTTGAGTTACTCGAAGGAGAGGTATCAAGTCGAGACTGACTACTATACCGTCCACAAAAAAGAGATAAACTTCTGTATTCACTGCGATTACTGCATTAGAAAAAAAGAGGGCTGCATTCATAAAGATGATATGCAGGAGTTATACCCAAAACTAGAGTGGGCCAATGCCTGGATATTGGCAAGTCCTGTGTATCAGGGAAATGTGAGCGGGCAGTTGAAGGCGATACTGGATCGCTGTAGAGCGTTAGTGGCCAAAAATCCAAAAATTTTTGAAAATAAGGTCGGGGCTGGGATTGCTGTTGGCGGAGACCGCACCGGGGGGCAGGACCCAACGCTTCAGACTATCATTGACTTCTACATCATCAACGAAATGATTCCGGTTGGCGGTGGATCGTTCGGAGCCAATCTTGGAGCTGCAATTTGGTCTAAAGATAAAGGCGCCAAAGGCGCGGAGGCGGATGAAGAAGGGCTTGGAGCGGTTCGCAGGATAGTGGATCGCATGATCAAAGTTTCTTCATTGATCCACAGGTAGAACATCTATACCTTAAAGGAGGATTACGATGCCTTCGAAAATCGTGTGGGGGATAACCGGTTCCGGAGACCTCATAGCAGAAATTTTTGAGGTTATGGAAGAAGTATCCAAGATGGAAGGGGTGGAAATCACTGCCGTCGTGTCTAAGTCCGCCGTTACGGTCCTGGAGTGGTATAAGCTCAGGGATAAGCTGAATAATATAGCCAAGCGAATCTTGGTAGAAAAAGATTCTAACACGCCGTTCATTGTTGGTCCGCTTCAGACAGGTAGATACAGCTGTCTCCTGGTTGCTCCAGCCACAGCGAATACGGTTGCTAAGATAGTGAGCGGAATCGCAGATACAATTATCACAAACTCGGTATCTCAGACCAATAAAACGGGTGTAGACATATTTATTCTGCCTGTTGACCAGCAAAGGGGGACAACGACCACCATTCTCCCGGGAGGAGAAAAGCTTGAATTGACCATGCGTGACATAGATATTGAAAACACAAACAGACTGAGAGAGATGAAGGGGATCGTCGTATTGGAAAAACCGCAGGAAATCAAAAGAATTGTCGATAGATATCTTTGAGGGTTGATTAAGAATTTTGTTGATAAGAATTGGGTTTAAAATCACTGAATAGCGGAATTCGAGGGGAACTAAAAAAAGAAATAAAAAAACTTGACATTTTTATTTTTTACTTGATAGGATGTAATCACTGCCAAGAAGGCTACCCAGCGGAAGGGACTGCGAGACCTTAAACATATCCGCCCCAATAGGGTCGAGCCGCCGAACGGCGTGCAGCTTGGCTCCCCAATATTATAATGTTGGCTAATTTCGGTTTTTTTAGCCGAGCTGCCAGGAATATAGCAGCTCGGCTTTTTTTTCATCTTATCAGAGCCGCAAATGTCATGTGTGTGATAAGGCGATGAGGCCGAGGAAAGGAGGTGAGATTGGGACGTGGCGTTGTGGGGCATGGATTATGGCGGACTCTTCGTTTTTATAGAAAAAAGAGGTCTGTGAACTTGCCCTGGAAGATTTAAACATGGCTATTGACAGATGTGCAAAGGAGGGACGTAAAATGACAATTTATGAGAAAATGATCAATGAGGCTGTTGGGGCAACAAAGTCTGTTTATGGCGTTATCAAGGAGAAAAGAGGCGGGATTTTCAGGTTTACTGACTGTAAGCCCTATGTTGACGCTGTTAACGAGATGAAACCTCTAAACGGGCAGAGCAAAGAAGTCTTTGATTTACACGTGCAATCCGTGAATGCTCACTACAAGATTCTCACCGGTTTAACGGATACCATCCGACCGGAGGATGACCCCTTTATCGAGCACTATCAGACACCGCCGATCCTGGAGATCCTTTATCAGGAGGATCCTAAGTTCAAAGATTCGATGTGGAAGTTTATCGATGCCATAGCCAAGAATAAAGCGCTCATCGGGCTGGAATCGGTACGGCGGTATGGCGGAATGTACGGCATGACGTGTGTGGTTGATTTTGCCTTCTCTGTTGGTTCGGTGCCCAATTTGGTTAATCGCATTCTCCGGAGCATGGACATTCCCAAGGAACACAAACAAACTATCCTTGCCTGTAAGTCCTGGGGTATGAACACCTCCTACGGTCTGTGCGGGGCCTTCCGCGCCGCGCTTGAATCCGGTAAAACCGCCGCCGAGGCGGAGCAGGCCGAGGTCGAGCAGCTACAGTTTATCTACCGGGAGCCGGTGGCTGCTCAGGCCAAGCTTATGGATACACATAATCTTGGAGGGCATGGACCTCACAGCTCTTTTGATGTCCGCAAGTATATGGCCCAGTACAAAGAGAAAATGAAGCCATTCGTAGTAGCCGCAATGAAGGCAGGAGTGCATCCGGCCAACATCACGGCAGTGCCTGCATTTTGTGTAGGTGAGATCGGCCACCACATTGCTCAATCGTCCTACAATATGTTTAAGGATGATATGGCGTTTGGCATCTATGAGGCCATGATGGGCGTTTTTGAGAACACGATGCGCGCCGGTCTAAAGCAGAATGCGTATAAGAGCGAATGGGATGTGCTCGCAGTGGCGACAGGCGCTCCGGCTTGCGCAACGACTTATCTTTTATGGCTGGACAGTTTCACGGTGCCCATGGTTGTGGATTTGTTGAGCAAGCGCTTTCACAACTATGCGGCTATGCATCCGAACCGTGGTGAGGCAGATGAGTTGCACAACACTGATTTCATCGATATTATTAAACGGGGAGAGCAAATCCTTGACATTACACCGATTGGCGCCGGGGGAAAGGTCAAGGGTATCGAGGTGGACCTCAGCCCCATTGACAATCATGTGGTTGTCAGTAACCCTCAACGCTATACATACCCTGCGTGTGCGATCACCCAACGCTTCGCAGCCCTGATGAGTATGGCCGACTTCCCATGTTATCTGACTCCGGAGTGTACGACCGCCACGCTGATGACCAACTGCATCGCCTTGAACCCAGGCGTGCCTGGCGCTCCGGTAAGAGGTTGCAAAGGCTGCGCGGTCTGTAGTCTGATCAAGCGCAATGTGCCGATGGTGACGGGTTTGTTGAAGGGCGCAAAGGGGTACTGCGAATGGAATTTGGCGGTTTAATCTTTGGACAGCACGGGTGTATTCGGAATCTGGAGGGGAATCCCTCCAGATTCCAACGTATGCTGCTCTCAGAAAAGGAGGTAAAGCAATGGGTAAAGAGCCTACATCAATGCAGAAATATTTAGCGGAATTGTTAGGCACATTTATGCTGGTTTGGATCGGACCAGGCGCCGGCGTTGTAGCCGGCATGTTGGGCGTGAAAGGGCTGGCGGATGTGCTGGCGATTGCACTGGCCTTCGGGATCGCCGTGGCCGCTGCCATACATGTGGTGGGGAAAATTTCCGGGTGTCATATCAATCCGGCGGTGACAATTGCTTTAGCATCTCGCGGGCGTTTTCCGTGGAAAGATGTATTTCCCTATATCTGCTTCCAGTTGGCCGGCGCAGTGATCGCATCTTTGCTGTTTGTAGCCTGTTTGGGGAGCCAAGCCTCCACTTCCTTCGGATTGGGGGCAACCACCTTAAATAGCGGGGCTGGGGTGACCATTCCCATGGGCATGATCGGTGAAGCCATCGGCACATTTTTCCTGATGTTCACCATTATGGGAGTGGCTGTTGACAGCCGCGCCCCGGGAGGCTGGGCGGGGTGGATCATCGGTATGGTTGTTGCGGGTATTATCATTACCCTTGGGCCCATGACCGGCGCATCTATCAACCCGGCCCGCACCTTCGGGCCATATGTAGGCAACCTGATTTTCGGAGGCCCGTGCCCGTGGGACCAGTTCATACTGGTTTATTGTGTCGCGCCGATCCTCGGAGCGATTATAGCCGTATTTGTATACGACTATATCGCCCAGCCTGATAAGGGCAAGTAGGTTGCAGCCGAAAACATAATGCCGACGGGCTAAGATCGACGTGGATCAGAACCGTTGATTCTAAATGCTACGATTGAATAAAACAGGGTAAACCTATGCGTCTATCGACCGCATTGGGATTGTAAAACGAAGAGCAATTGGAATGGGCTAAAAATAGAATGGGAAAGGGAGGAACTGTTATGAAATGTTATGTTTGCGAAAAGAGCGGGAATGCGACCGAAGCCATCGCCGTCTGTATTGTGTGTGGCATGGCGCTTTGTAAGGACCACCTGGTCAGGGCTGATATCGATATGTGGGAAGGCGGTTATCCCTTCCCGCCTTCCAAATTGAAGAAGAAGCTTCCAAGGATCCTGTGCAAGGAATGTTACGACGCGCTTATTACTCAACGATAATAGAATCAGGCGCCTTTGCTGGATGGCCCTTATATGGGGTCGTATAAGGGCCATCCACCCCGGAGACTAAAAGCGATCCGGTTCGTGTAGAGCTGAGCGCGATCACAGGCGATGGCCAAATGCATTCTTCTACGGTCAGGGTATTTTCGTTGGAAGGGGCTGTGCCAGCGCTTATGGTAAACGGTAAAACGAACAAGTTGTGCGCCGCAACCGAAGAGCTGCGGAGATCGAAGTCAGGCGGATCAAAGGCGATTTTGGATGGGCGTGAATTGCATAGCTTTCAGGAGGAACTCCCATGAAGGTTAGCATTAGAGCGACAGGTCGCCTGCATCTCGGTTTCATGGATCTTAACGGCGAGTTGGGCAGACTTTATGGCAGCATAGGAATTTCATTATCAAACCCTATGACTGAGATCTCGGTAAAGACGCACAGTCATCTTTCCATTCAAGAACCAGACAAAGGTAGAAAGCGGAAGATATTTGATTTGGTTAAGGCATTTTCAAACCATTATCAAATAGAGCCGAATGTGGCGATCCGGGTTCTTCAAGGCATTCCCGAACACAAAGGATTGGGATCGGGCACTCAACTCGCTTTGTCCATATCTACTGCCCTGGCGCTTATCTACGACATTAAGGCCGACATACATGATCTTTCAATGATTATGGATCGAGGAATGAGGTCCGGTATTGGCATAACGAGTTTTGAACGGGGGGGGCTAATTATAGATTCAGGAAAAAAGAGGCAAAAAGACGGCGTTGTCATTGCAGAACCCCCCAGGGCTGTTATCAGATACGATTTCCCCGAGGAATGGAATTTTGTGATCGTTATTCCTGAAAAGAAGGAAGGGCTTTCCGGAAAACAGGAGAAGAAAGCCATGCAGTTTGTCAGTCCCTCAAAGCAGATATCCGAGGAAATATGTCGGCTGGTTATGATGAAATTACTGCCATCGTTGGTTGAAAAGGACATCGAGGAATTCGGCGGCGCCCTAACGGACATCGATCGTAAAACAGGCATGTTTTTTGAGCCGATTCAGGGGGGCATCTATTGTGAAAAAATGTCCTATGGAATAATTGATCATATCCTTGCATCCGGAGGCTACGGCGCTGGTCAAAGTTCCTGGGGGCCGGCTGTATATGGCCTGACCCTCAGACAGGAATCGGTTTATGTAGCGAATTGTATGAAGGCTTTTCTGGAGGAACATAAAGTTAAAGGGAGTGTCATTATTTCTTCCGGACGAAACTTGGGGGCGGATGTGGAAATGCTGGAGTCTGAACAAGATGAAAGGCCAGAAGTGCGTTCGGTTCACTTTCCCTATACCGAAATCGGCAACTTGTAAGGCAGTTCGCTTTGCGTCGGCGACGCAGTGCGCTGGAGAATTTGAACCACGAGTCTTTAGGAGACAAATCCAATGAAAAAAATATTAATCCAATTGGATGGCGACCGGTTCGCAAGTGTTTTTGACGCCATCACTGCATACGATGCAGGCGTAGACCGCATCCTTCAATATAGCGGCGTAAGACCGGAAGATGTTCGCAACCTAGTGTATGGAGCCATGTTCACGCGGGGTGGAGACGATCTTAGAAGCTCGGCTGTATTCATCGGAGGATCCGATGTCTCCCATGGCGCGGAGATGATGAAGGCGGCTGTGGAGTCTTTCTTCGGTCCGATTCGGGTGTCGGTAATGATGGATGCCAACGGCTGCAACACCACAGCTGCTGCGGCTGTGAGAAAAATCGTGGCAGCCGGCCAGGTCAGGGGAAAAAAGACAGTCGTCATGGGAGGCACCGGTCCCGTTGGCATGCGCGCCGCGGCTATGCTGGCAGGGGAGGGAGTCCGGGTGATTCTCACTTCTCGCAGCCAAGAACGGTCTGAAAAGGCCTGCGCCATGGTCAAAGAACGTTTTGGCGCCGAGGTCACCCCTGCAGAAGTTCGGAATTCCGAGGACGTGAAAGGTATCCTTAAAGGCGCCTATGCGGCGCTTTGCACAGGTGCGGCCGGTATCACGCTGCTTTCCGAGTCCATCTGGCTGGAGCACCCTGATCTGCGCGTTCTAGCAGATGTTAACGCCGTCCCGCCTCTGGGTATCGAAAATACAAAACCCCACTGGGACGGAAACGAGGTGGCCGGGAAGATCATTTTCGGCGCCTTGGGCATCGGTGGGTTAAAAATGAAAATCCATCGGAGAAGCCTGGTTCGCCTTTTTGAACAAAATGATCTCGCGCTTGATGCTGAAGAAATTTATGATATTGGAAAGGCAGTTGAAAACGAATGAGAACTCTGGTCCTCGGACTGAGCACCCGCGCCATAGCCGAATCAGCTGTGCGGGGCGGAAACAACGTTATCACCTTGGACTACTTCGGTGATCAGGATCAGAGGGCCCTGGTGGAAAATTATTCTCTTTTAAGAGACTACGGGCTTCCTTTCAACGCTGAAAGTCTGCTCAAGGCCAGCAGCGACCTAAAATTCGATTCATTGGTTTACACATCCAATCTGGAAAACCATCCAGACCTGGTAGGTGAACTGGCCAGTCGCGCCGAGGTGTCCGGCAATGGCCCTGAAGTCCTATGCCGAATTCGGAATTGGTCCATATTCAGAGAATTCTGCCGCGAAAGCTCGATTCCTCATCCGGTAACTTTGTTGCCCGGAGAGGAGAAGATGGCATCGGAGACTTTCAACTGGCTTTTAAAGCCCTCCCATAGTGGAGGCGGCTCCGGAATCCGATCCTGGGACGGGAGGCGGTTGAAAGGCCCTCACATCTTGCAGGCCCATGTGGACGGCATACCTGCTTCTGCGGCTTTTGTGTCGAATGGAAAAAGAAGCGTGGTAATTGGTTTGACCGGGCAACTAATCGGCAACCGTGAACTGGGCGCCTCCGGTTATTCCTGGTGCGGCAATATTCTGCCCCTGCCCATAGAATATGCAAAGAGCCTATGGATCCTGGAAGAGGTTGAAAAGATGGCAGCCCGCATCACCCAGCATTTTGGATTAAAAGGCGTGGGGGGGGTTGATTTTATCATTTCGCGTGGAGCGGACGGTCAGCCCTGTCCATTTCTGGTAGAGGTTAATCCGAGATATACCGCCTCTATGGAACTTATGGAATGGGCTTATGGACTCAATATTTATTCCCTTCACATGAAAGCTTTGGACGGAGGTCTTCCGGAATTCCTTCTATCCGGGCATCTCAATGGACCCTACTTTGGAAAAGGAATCGTTTTTACCCGTCAATCGGTTTCTATTGGAAATACCAAGGACTGGTTGGATATGGGACGTCGGGATATCCCTTTTCCGGGAGAGGAGATCAACGCAGGCCGGCCGGTTTGCACAGTACTTGCCAAAGGAAATACTTACCATGAATGTTTGTCAAACCTGCTTAGAAACGCGGCATCTGTAAGACGGGAAACCGGCGACATAATGGAGGATTAGATTGGGAAACCTTTTTAGTTTAATCACAGGGCGCACCATAGGCCAAGCCGATGGCTTGCATAAGGGCGCAGGTTCAGAAGCCCACCTAAAGGCAACAGCATTGGTTCAAATCTGCCAGGAGGACATGAACCGTTTGGGTATAAAGGAGGGAGACATAGTGCGAATCCGTTCGAATGCAGGACAGGTGGAAGCGCCTGCCCTGAAGGGGGACCTTCCCACAGGCATTCTTTTTATTCCCATGGGTCCCACTGCGAATGAACTTGTAGAAACAGATACCCTTGGAACCGGCATGCCCCCTTTTAAGGGGCTGCGCGTAGAAGTGGAACGGATATGAGCGCGGTCTTTGAAAATGTCACTTGCAAATTTTGCGGTTGCCTGTGCGACGATATTGCAGTGGAGGTTGAGGACCGTCGTATTCTAAAGGCCAAAAGGGCCTGCCCCAATGGCCTGGGAATGTTTTTGAATTATGATCCAACCCTGCAAAGCCCTTTGGTAGAGGGCAAAGAGGTGGAATGGGATGAGGCTGTTTCGGCGGCAGCGGATATCCTGTCCAGGGCGGACAGTCCGCTGATATACGGTCTTAGTTCCACAAGCTCTGAGGCCCAGAGGAAAGCGGTGGAGCTGGCTGACCGACTGGGTGCGATCATTGATTCCACTTCCTCTGTTTGCCATTTCCCCACAACCCTGGGATTTCAAATGGTGGGTGGGGCCGCATGTACGTTGGGTGAAGTCAAGGCCCGAGCAGATCTACTGATCTTCTGGGGCTGCAATCCCATGGAAGCACACATGCGCCATTTCACCCGGTACTCGGCCAACGCAAAGGGCTTCCTTACGCCCAACGGCCGGAGAGATAGAACCGTAGTGGTGGTTGATGTACGCCCCACCAAGACAGCGAAGACAGCCGACCGTTTTCTCCAGATAGAGCCCGGAACCGACTATGAAGTATTGACCTCGCTGCGGGCCCTGATTAAAGGCAAAGATATCAATGAGCCAGTGGGCGGTTTGCCTTCGGAACAGATTAAGGAATTGGTCCAAATGATGAAAACGTGCCGTTATGGCGTGGCCTTTTTCGGCATGGGCCTGACCATGACAGCCGGGCGAGGTTACAATGTGGCCGAGATCTTTGCCCTGGGCGCCGAACTGAACCAATATACCCGGTTCTTTGCTATGCCCATGCGAGGGCACGGGAATGTAGCTGGGGCGGATCAAGTGATCACCTGGCTGAGCGGTTATCCTGCTGCTGTCAGCTTCGCCCGTGGATACCCTCAGTTCGGCCCGGGGGAGTTCACTTCCGTGGATGTCCTGGCCAGAAGGGAAACGGACGCAGCGCTCATCATCGCATCCGATCCCATGGCTCATTTTCCCCGAAAGGCGGCAGAACACTTGGAGCGCATCCCCGCCATCCTCATGGCTCCGGTGACCAATTGCTCGTCACAGGTGGCGAATGTGATTCTGCCTACTGCGTGTTACGGCATCGACGCACCAGGCACAGCATACCGTATGGATAATGTTCCAATTCGACTTCGGTCGGTTATGCAGAAGGTCCGGCCCACGGACGAAGAGATGCTCATGAGGATAATGGAGGCGGTGAAACAGTGATCGGGATAATAGGCGGCAGGGTTTTTGATCCCATGAACGGGATCAACGGCACAATTCAGGATATCTGGATCAAAGGCGGAAAAATCGTATCACAGGAAGAGGTCGATCCCCAAAAGGCGCGAAGGATTGACGCTTCAGGTCAGGTGGTTATGCCCGGCGGCGTGGACCTTCATAGTCACATCTCCGGCGCAAAAGCCAACGCCGGGCGCAAACTATGTCCCGAGGACAGTCGAAGGCTCATACGGGCACGGACCGGGTTTTTTCGATCCGGGTCCGGTTATACTGTGCCATCCACCCATCTTACCGGCTATCTATACGCGGAGATGGGCTATACCACCGTAATGGAAGCGGCCTCTGCCCCTTTGGTTGCCCGGCATACCCATGAGGAACTGCAGGATATTCCCATCATCGACAAAGGGGTTCTGATTACCATGGGGAACAACCACTTTATCATGAAATGCATTCAGAATGGTGAAATGGAAAAGGCTCGTGATTACGTGGCTTGGCTCCTGGAGGCGAGTAAAGGGTTTGGCATTAAGATTGTAAATCCCGGGGGCGTGGAGAACTGGAAGTACGGTAAAAATGTCCAAAATCTTGAAGATGAGGTGATCGGTTTCGGGGTAACGCCACGCCGGATTCTATCTGCCCTGGCCAGGATCAGAGAAGAGTTAAAACTACCGCATCCGCCCCATATCCACGGTCTGTCGCTGGGCCGGTCTGGCAATGCCGATATTACGGTGGAGACCATTAAGTCCATGGAAGGGATCGATGCCCATTTCTGCCACATTCAATTCATGAGCTACGGCGGGAAACCGGGCGAATTTCCAAAGTCGGCAGCCGTCAAGGTGGCTCAGGCAGTCACTGAAAACCCCCATATCACCGTTGATGTGGGACAGGTGCTTTTTGGCCCGGCAACCACGATGACATCGGACGCCCCCTTTGAATTCAGCCTGAGCCGTAAGATCGGCGCCAAATGGGTGAATAATGATCTGGAAAGCGAATCCGGCGGCGGAGTGGTGCCGCTAACGTATAAACGCAATGATCCGGTTCATTCCACCATGTGGTCCATCGGCCTCGAATTATTTCTGCTTATTGAAGATCCCTGGCGGGTATATCTCACCACCGATCATCCCAATGCCGGACCTTTTTCCGGTTACCCTGAAGTGATAAGGATGCTGATGGACCGTGATTTCCGCGCCCAGGAGTTTGAAAAAATACATAAAAAAGCTATGAAAAACTCGATCCTCCCCGAACTGAACCGTGAGTATACACTCAATGAAATCGCCATCATCACCCGTGCGGGGCCGGCAAAGCGTCTGGGGCTGAAAAACAAAGGTCATCTCGGTGTCGGAGCCGACGCAGACATCACTGTGTACGCCAACCTGGAGAACAAAGCTGAAATGTTTGCGCATCCTGCCTGGGTGATCAAAGATGGAGAGGTTGTCGTAAGGGACGGAAAGTTAATTAGAGAACAGTTAGGACGAACCCTGTATGTCAGTCCGAGCTATGAGAAGGCGATTGAAAAGGACATCCGGGCGCATTTTGACAATTCCTATACCGTCTCTTTTGAGAATTACCCCATTGCGCCCGAACATATAGGTCCCAGTGAAAAACTGACCTGCGATTGAGAGACCGCGAGGAGTACATAGTAAGGCGGCAGTCGGTTGGCGCATGGTTCGGGCAACGGGGATGGGATTCAAAGTCAGAAATGGCGGTACATGGAAGTGCCAGACTATCTTTTTGTCACAGGTAAATTGGCGGCCAGAGCTCTGGGAAAGGTCTTGCAGCGAATGGAGCCGCGTTTTGATTACGATATCGCCGTTCTCAACTGTTCAGTGGCGGGATTAATGACCGCCCCCTGGATCGCCAATCGCTTGAATCATGCAAAAGGGTTTACCAGGATAATGATCCCCGGGTTGTGTCAGGGAAACCTGTCACTCATAGAAGAAAAAACCGGCGTTCCTGCTGTGCGTGGCCCTAACGATCTCAAGGACCTGCCCGTATTCTTCGGAGGGAAAAAGGAGTTGGAAGGTTATGGCGAATACCGCGTTAAAATCATCGCCGAAATCGTTGACGCTCATTTAATGACTTGGGAGGCCATTTTGGACAGGGCCGAATATTACGGGAGGTCCGGGGCAGACATCATTGATCTGGGTTGCCCCCTGCAGGGACGATTCAAGGGGGTCCAACGAGTGGTGAAGGGGTTAAAAAAAAAAGGGTTTTGTGTCAGCCTGGACACATTCGATCCCGAGACAATCCTTTGCGCCGACAAGGCGGGTCTGGACCTGCTCTTGAGCGTCAATTCGAGGAATCTGGATCTGGCGAGAAAAATTAGGGCCAGGGTAGTGGTCATACCAGATTTTGACGGGGGCATGGAATCCCTGGAACGTAATATCGCCAAACTGGAAAAATGGGGTGTGTCCTATATCATTGATCCCATCCTGGACCCCTTGTGTTTCGGTTTTACGGAGTCTATAAAAAGATTTTCACATATCCGGAAGCAACATCCCCGGGCAGAGATTTTGATGGGATTGGGCAATTTGACGGAATTGATCGACGTGGATAGCGCGGGAGTCAATGTCTTGATGGCCGGGGTAATTACCGAACTCGAGATAGATTATGTGCTTACCACGGAGGTGATAAGTTGGACCAGAGGGGCTGTTCGCGAACTGGACCTTGCGCGCAGGCTGATGCACTATGCCCATGACAATCGCATCTTGCCCAAAAGGATTGACAACAGACTGATTGCGCTTAAAGACCCTCCATATGAAGCATATACAGAACCGGAATTACGCTGGATTCAAAAAAGATTGAAGGATAGAAACTACCGCATTTTTACCGATCATAAACGGATTTTTGCATTTAACCGTGACCAATTCATCTCAGGCGATGACCCACAAGTTATTTTTTTACAGATGGGCATAAAAGAATCCGCGCACGCCTTTTATTTGGGCAGGGAACTGGAAAAAGCCGGCCTGGCCATTCGACTGGGCAAGAAATATATCCAGGACCAAGGTCTGCGTTGGGGTTACCTGGATGAAGGATCGGAAGCGGTTTAATGGTTGCCGGAATAGTCTGTTTTTTTTACCTTGGCATGAGACCGGGTCATGATTTTGTCGCCACCTGAACCAGGAGGCTCCCCAGAGTGCGCATAAACGGAGTTGAGATCGAAGATACTTTTGCCGAGGCTTTCGGCATGCAGGCGGCCAAGGTGATCATTACGGCTGTCAATGAGCGATGGGCCGCAATAGCGGCCCAAACGGCAACCGGATTTGCCACATCTATTATCGGATGCGGGTGCGAAGCGGGCATAGACATGGTTTTGCCGCCCGAACAGACTCCTGACGGACGTCCCGGAGTCGTGGCCCTGTTTTTCACAACATCGAGCAAAGATATGGAAAAGCAGCTGATAAGCCGTTTGGGACAGTGCGTGATGACCTCTCCCACTTCCGCCTGTTACGATGGACTGGGCTCAGAAATAAAGTTAAAAATTGGAGGCAAACTGCGATTCTTCGGAGATGGGTTTCAAGGCAGTAAATTGATCGAAGGCCGTCGTTTCTGGCGAGTGCCGATGATGGATGGTGAGTTTGTTGTGGAGGAAAGTTTCAGCGTTTGCAAGGCGGTGGGAGGCGGGAACTTCTTCATCCTGGCCGAGACCCTGAAAGCGGCCCTGTCCGCAGCAGAGGCGGCAGTGGAAGCGATGCGGAAGGTTCCAGGGGTGATCATGCCGTTCCCCGGCGGCATTGTGCGCAGTGGGAGCAAGATTGGTTCAAAGTACAAGGGGCAACATGTTTCCGTTAATACGGCCTACTGTCCTACCATCCGTAACCAAACCGAATCCGAACTGCCTGAAGGCGTTAACGCCGTCCTGGAGATTGTCATAGATGGCCTGGATGAAGCGGTGATTAGTGAAACTACACGCGTGGGAATTTTGAGCGCCTGTCAGCCCGGGGTTGTTCGCATCTCTGCAGGGAACTACGGCGGAAAACTAGGTCCGTACCGTTTTCATTTACGCAAAATTATGGGCTGATGAAGCGATCCGCGAACAACACGATCATGAAACGATCATTTGTTCTTGAATCAAATTTATGACACTTCAAAATAGAAATGGTGACAAAGAGGCAAGCCCCATTACCCTTAGGCTCAAAGAGCCCACATCCATACCTATTGAGGCGGACACGGTCTCCCCTGATCATTTTATTGGCCGGAGTTTGAAAGATATTGCGGCGCTGCCTGTTTATTTTGGCCGGCGCAAGCGGAATTTGGGCGACGTGTTCCATATTGAGGGGGAAGAATCCGATCAGGTGATTGTTGAGGGAGATCTTGCGCATGTAAAAAAGATCGGATACGGCATGACACGCGGAAGAATTGTGATTCGGGGAAACGTGGGACAGCATACAGGGGCATGCATGCGAGGCGGCGAGATTATCGTAGAAGGCCATGTTGCCGACAGGGCGGGCATCCATATGGAGGGAGGGCGACTCTGGATTAAGGGGAATGCCGGCCACCTGTTAGGCGCTGCTTATCCTGGAGAAAGAAGAGGGGTCAACCGCGGCGTAATTATTGTAGAGGGAAACGTGGGTTCCGAGACCGGCGCGTTCATGCGTCGAGGCTTGATTGTAGTTATGGGCGATACGGGTGAGTTCGTTGGGGCGAGGATGATTGCCGGTTCGGTTTTTGTCTTTGGCCACTTAGGGAAGAGGGCCGGCGCGGGCATGAAACGGGGGTCCATTGTCGCCTTTGGCGCGTGTGAACCGCTTTTGCCCACCTATCGCTTTGAATCCGTTTTTCAGCCGGTATTCATACGGGTCTTCGTAAATCGACTCCGGCAATGGGGCCTGCCGGTGAATATCGAGAGAACAGAAGGGTTATTCCGGCGTTATTCAGGGGATATAACTGCATTAGGCAAAGGAGAAATTCTGATATATGATTCGAATGAATGAGCGATTTTATGAGATAGCGCTTGAAATGGCGGCAGCAGCCGAGATCCTGAAAATATCTGTGGAAAAGCCTTCATGCGGCGCAACCGTGAAGGCGCCGGTGTATCGGGGCGGTTTTTTTAATTTTTATGATGGATACAATAGGGCGGTTTTCAGCACAAGATGGAATGGAAAAAGCGATGGGAATGCCCCCGATATGCGAGGGGTTTGCCGTGGAAACAGTCCAGGGGTTAATCTTTACGGTCAAGGGTCTGGTGCATCCCCCTGATCGGCTGATTGCCTATCTGCGATACCTCCCTGATCCTGAGGGCGATCGGGAGCGAGACGGCAAACGCTACCGTCGGTTGTACCATCCTAATGAACAGGAAAAGGTCCTGCAAACTCTAAACCCTGATGGCCTCTTTCACGATCCTGTCTCGGGAATCCGTTCCCAGGCGGTATTTAGAAAGCAGATCTGCCGGGTTTATGATCCTTGTCGTCGACTGGCTGTTATTCACCAGCGGGGACCTGCAGACAGGGTTGAAGAAGATGCGCTTTTGCTGGCCGAATTCTTAAGGGAATCTTCGGAAGCGCCTTTGGAAAAACTGGGGGTTTCCGGTTCCGTATTGCTGGGATTGCAGCGACGAGAATCGGATATCGATATCGTTGTCTATGGTGAAACCGAAGGCCGGTCCGTTCACCAGGCGCTTCTTGAATTGCTTGAGGACCCATCCAGTCCAGCGAACCGCCCCCGCGGCAGGCAATTAATGGCTATCCACGCATTGCATCGCACAGATACCCCGCTCTCTTTTCCTGACTTTGCACGTCACCAGTCTCGCAAAGTGAACGAAGGCTACTTTCGCGGACGCCCCTATTTCATTCGTTTTGTTAAGCAACCAGCTCAGGAGGATGAGCAATATGGCGATCTGTATTATGAAAACCTGGGCAGCGCCATAGTCAAGGCCGTGGTGACGGACGCGCGGAACGCAATCTTCACCCCCTGCCGCTATTTCATTAAGGATGTCGTTTTCCTGGAAGGCTCCACAACCCTTGATTTGCAGGAGATCATTTCCTTCCGGGGTCGATTCTGTGAGCAGGTTCAGGCTGGAGAATGGGCAATCGCCCGGGGGTCCATAGAAAAGGTTGTTCCAAGGTCAAGCAAAGTTTACGCGCGCCTGATCGTTGGCGGTGGATCCGGTGACTATTTAAAAAGTCTGACAATGATTTGACTTTAAGGAGGTCAAAGGGCAAAATCGGGGGATATCACTACCTTAAACAAAGGAGAAATTCTGATATATGATTCGAATGAATGAGCGATCTTATGAGATAGCGCTTGAAATGGCGGCAGCAGCCGAGATCCTGAAAATATCTGTGGAAAAGCTTTCATGCGGCGCAACCGTGATAGACGCCGGCGCAAATGTGACGGGTTCACTTGAAGCGGGAAGGCTCTTTAGCGAGGCTTGTTTGGGTGGACTTGGGAAAGTTGATTTTTGCGCACTTGACTTTGAAGGGCTTTTCATTCCAGGCGTACAAGTGACGGTCAGCCATCCGGTTGAGGCTTGCATGGCAGCCCAATATGCCGGTTGGGCGGTAAAGGTTGAAACACAAGGCCAAAAGTCCTATCAGGCCATGGGGTCTGGTCCGGCCAGAATCCTTTACGGCAAAGAGGCGCTCTTGCAGAAACTTGGCGTGCAGGAACAGTCGGATCGCGCCGTCCTGGCCCTGGAAAGCCGTAAGCTTCCCAATGATGCGGTGGCTGCCTGGGTTGCCCAAAAGTGCGGGATTTCTCCGGAGAAGGTCTTCCTCCTGGTAGCGCCCACAGCCAGTTTGGTGGGATCGGTTCAGGTGGCGGCAAGGGTGGTAGAGACAGGGCTGCATAAGATGCTTGAGGTGGGTTTCGACATTAAGAATATCTTGTCCGGCTTTGGCGTCTGTCCCATCGCACCCATCGCGCAGGATGACTTGCGAGCCATTGGGCGCACCAATGATGCGGTTCTTTACGGTGGTCAGACCTGGTACACGGCAAAAGCAGATCCGGACAAAATCGAGGAGATTATCGAAAAACTTCCTTCTTCGGCATCCCGGGATTACGGCGCCCCCTTTTATGAGCTTTTTCATCGCTACGACTGTGACTTCTACAAAATTGATCCCCTCCTGTTCAGTCCCGCGCAAATTTCCATTAACGATTTGAACAGCGGCCGCACTTTTCATGCAGGCCGGGTGAATCCCGCCATGTTGCTCAAGGGGTTGATTTCGTGAAAATTGCCATTCTGGGAAAACGTGAAGCATGGTATACGCGGGCCTTGCAGAGAGCGTTCAGTGGCCGGGGTATTGAAGCCCCCTGTTTCCCTGTTACCGCACTTCTGGGCCGTATCGGATCAGAATCATGTATGAGCGTTTCCGGTGAATCTCTGGATGATTATCAGGCAGTGCTTGTTCGAGCCATACCGGGCGGATCTTTGGAGCAGATCATTTATCGTATGGATGCGCTGCACAGGCTGGAAAACGCCGGGGTCCGTATAATAAATCCGCCTGAAGCCATTGAGCGTGGGGTGGATAAATACTACACGCTCACATTGATGGAGGACCAGGGCCTTCCTGTGCCCCGAACAATAGTTGCGGAGCGTTTTGATGATGCCATGGCCGCTTTTGAGGAACTGGGAGGGGATGTGGTGGTCAAGCCCCTTTTTGGTTCGGAAGGGAGGGGCATGGTCAGAGTTTCTGAAAAAGACATGGCTTACAGAGTCTTTCGTGCGCTTGAACTGAGCCGCTATGTTTATTATCTGCAGGAGTATGTGCCGCACGGATGTGAGGATATTCGGGTCTTTGTGGTTGGAGAAGCGGCGGTGGCGGCTATGACACGGCGGGGAAGAAGCTGGAAATGCAACATATCCAACGGAGCCGGGGCAGAGCCGTTGCATCTGGATGAAAAACTCAAGGAGATGAGTGTCCGGGCAGTCAAGGCCCTTGGAGCTGACTATGCCGGCGTCGATATCCTGCCCATGGAGAGCGGCGGGTATTCCTTCATTGAAGTCAACACCATTCCAGGTTGGCGGGGTTTGAAAAGGGCGACTGGATTTGACGCGGCGGAATGCCTGGCCGATTTTTTATTGAAGAGAACTCATTAGAAGATGCTGGATCACGACAAAATAGGCTGGGCCGTAGAAATAGCCTGTCTGCTTGAAATCAGCTCTGAAAAGCCAGGCAATGTGACGAAGCGCAAGGACTTCAATGACTCCTGCTTTGAAGACTTTGTCATCAGCGCCGCTGCCATCGGCCCCGCGTTCAGGAATGCCGCCAATGTCCCGGTGGGGGAGACCATACTCAGGGCGGTTAGAGATACACGGCGCCTTGTGGGGGTGAATACCAACCTTGGGATTGTGCTCCTCTTGGCGCCCCTGGCCAAAGCGGCCGTATTAGTTCCTTTCGGTGAATTGAGGCCCGCCGTAAGCACGGTACTGAAAGAGTTGACCGTTGAAGACGCGCGATCGGCCTATGAAGCCATTCGCCTGGCAAACCCCGCCGGCATGGGGATTGTGAAGCAGTATGATTTGCAGGAAACGAATGTTAAAATTAACCTTCGTGAGGCCATGATCCAGGCACGTGATCGGGATGCCGTGGCAAGGGAGTACGCAACCGACTATGAGATAACCTTTGGAATCGGACTCCCTTCCTTGCGGCAAATTCTGGAACAAGGCGTTGGAATATCTGAAGCGGTTGTCCAGGCCTTTCTCTCCATTCTCGCTCAAGTTCCGGACTCGCTGATTACGAGGAAAAAAGGCATGGAAGCGGCCAATGAAGTGTCTGGCCGTGCCGGGCGGGTGTTAAAGCACGGAGGGGTATTTAGCGAGAAAGGACAGAAGGAGATAAGAAAATTTGACCGTGCCCTCCGGGTCAAAGGGCACGCCCTGAACCCCGGGACCACGGCTGATCTTGTGACTGCCGCACTGTTCGCCTACCTTGTTGAGAACGATTTGCCCCCTTTATTTAAGGGTCGAAATGTCCCTGCCGGTAATCGACCCTTTGTGCAGGGAGGTCGCAAGCAAGACGCCGCTGATCCCGGCGGCCGATAAGGTATGGAGATGGTCCGGCGTTTCTACTCCGCCGCCGGCAATAAGCGTATGGCGGGGGAAACTGCGCTTTGCCCTTCTGAGCAGGGGCAGATCCGGACCGCTGCCGGCGCCCACGATATCCAGGGTTAAGAGGATGAAGCGCTCCAGGCCCTGCCGGGTCAGGCATTCCAACGCCCTCAATGGTTCGAGGCCCTTCAGGGATTTGGCCTGCGAGAGAACCCGGCCTCTGAGAATGTCGAGGCTGAAGATAAGCTTTTCCCTGGAGACCGAATTGCAGATAGACCTGAGTTGGTTCAATCCGGTTAATGTCTCCGAGCCGATGATCACGACATCCACGCCGGCTGAGGTAAGACGGTTTGCGGATTCGCCATCAGCAACTCCTGCATCCACCCAGAGGTCGACATCCAGATGAAAGGCGATTGCGTCGATTGCCTCTCTGTTATGGCCCGTGCCTTGTATGGCATCCAGGTCTGCAATGTAAAGTTCACGGCAGTTGGTCTCCTTTTGAAGAGAGCGGGCCACTTCAAGAGGATCTGCGCCGGAAACCAGGCGGCTTTTGACAGGTTGGTAGCGTTCCCGCTCTCCTTTAACGGCGTGAACCACAAGGCCCTTCATCAAGTCCAAAACAGGTATAACTCTCATGACGCCGTTGGCTCCTAAAATTCTCATTCATGAATATTTTTCAGGCGGCGGATGTCTTGACGCCGCCCTACCGACAGGCCTGGCCGCGGAGGGCTTGGCCATGCTACAGGCGGTGCTGGCAGATTTCCAGGCCTGGGGGGCCGCAAAAATAACAACCACTCTCGATCACCGGTTGTCGGAAGTTTCGCCACCTGCGCAACGTGTGATCCATCTGGACCCGAAAGACCATGACTCGGTTCTAGAAGAGCTGGCCGGACAATGCACAGCGGCCTTGATTATTGCCCCGGAAACCGACGGGATCCTGGCCCGCCTCAGCGGCTTAATGGAGAGCGGAGGCGCCCGCCTCCTCGGCAGCAGTCCCGCGAGCGTTGCCATTGCCGGCGACAAATGGAATTGTCACCGGCTTTTCAACAAAGCCGGATTGCCAACACCCGACACCCGTTTTGTTGACGTAAAAGGCGCGCTGGGAGCGGCTGAAAAAATCGGCTTTCCCCTGGTCATCAAACCTGTTGACGGAGTGGGTTGCGAAGGCGTAAATCTTATCCTGGACGCCCCCTCGCTCCAGATGGTCCTGGAAAAAAACTGGCCTTACGGCAACCGGTTGTTACTTCAAAGTTATATTGAAGGTGATCATGCCAGCGCGTCATTGCTGGTCGCCGGACACGATATCTCATGTCTGAGTCTGAATCGACAATTTATAGAAATCGGCTCGCCGTTCAGTTACAGGGGAGGCGAAGTCTTTTTCCCCTGTGACAAGCGTGAAGAGGCCCTTGACCTGGCAAAACGCGCCGCTTCCTTAGTGCCCGGGCTAAAAGGGTATGTTGGCGTGGATATCCTCATAACCAAAGAGGGATGCCATATCATTGAGATCAATCCCAGGCTGACAACAGCATATATTGGGCTCCGGCGTGTTGTCAACATAAATCTGGCGGAGGCAATCTGGGATGCCGCTATCCGAGATGTGCTTCCGCAAAAAGTATCTCTGTCAGGAAGAATCACTTTCAGGAAAGAGGACCTGATATGATATTGAATGATCATCAGATGACCGGGTGGGACATCGGGGGCGTAAACATCAAGGCTGTTTCGCTTGACCGGCAGGACAAAAGAACTATGCCGATCCAGACAGCGGTTCGCCCATTTGAGATCTGGCGGGATCGCGGAAGTTTACAAATGGCGCTTCGGGATATGGGGAAAGAGCTGGGACTCCAAGGTCCTCAAAGGCTGGCTGTGACCATGACGGCCGAGCTATCGGATGCATTTCGCACTAAGCGTGAAGGGGTGCTTTACGTCCTTGACGCCATGGAACAGGCCTTTGAAAAATCTCTTATTTGTCCCTTCAACCTTGAAGGCCGGTTTTTAAGTCTGGATGAAGCGAGGCAAGACCCGCTTCTGTGTGCGGCAACAAACTGGCTGGCCAGCGCTCTTTTCATTGCAGCTCATCATCCCGATTGCATTCTTATGGATATAGGCAGCACGACCACAGACATCATCCCGATACAAGGAGGAAAAGTGATCACTGAAGGCCGCACAGACACCCGACGTTTGATATCGGGAGAATTGGTTTATACCGGCGTATTGAGGACAAACCCGAATGCAGTGGTGAACCAGGCCCCTATCGGCGGCAGGCCCTGCCGTGTTGCCGCAGAATATTTTACCTCCATGGGGGATGTTTATCTTGTTCTAGGCCAAATAACTCCTGATGAATTCACCTGCCCGACTGCTGATGGCAGGGCCAAAACCATTAGAGAGGCCCAGGGCCGACTAGCCCGTTTGGTCTGTTCAGACAGTGAAGCAATGGATGAAAAAGAGATATATGCCTTAGCCCGTTATCTTTGGGAAAAGCAGCTTCAACAGATTATTGACTCCCTCTTTCAGGTCCTTTCCGGGCTGAAGGATGGTTTTGGCTTGCCTCTGGCTGTGGTTGGAACCGGGGGTTTTCTGGCAAAAGAAGCGGCCAGGCGTTTGGGCGCGCCGACAATTGATTTGAGGCATCAATGGGGAGAGAGCGCGCTGGCATGTTTCCCCGCCATGGCTGTGGCATATTTACTGGATGAAGAATTGGCGAGGGGAATTGTCCGATGGAAACGGTGATCAAGGTCGGAGGAAGCCTCGGACAAAGCCCTAAACTGGGGGATTTGATGCTGAGGCTCGCGGAACTTGGATGCAGACACAAAATCCTGATCATCCCCGGCGGCGGCGCCTTCGCGGATACAGTCAGAGACTATGAGCGGCGGTTCGGTCTTGACAAGGATGCGGGACACTGGATGGCCATATTGGCCATGGATCAGTACGGACACCTGATTTCTTCTCTAATACCGGGAAGTGAACTGGTGCAAGGTTTGGCTGAGGCCCGGAAGGTTTCAGCCGCAGGGCGGGTGCCCGTGCTTTTGACCTACAGTCTGCTCCGGCAGACCGACAGGCTGCCCCATGGCTGGGATGTGACATCGGATTCCATTTCTGCCTGGGCGGCCGGCCTATCCGGAGCGCAAAAGCTGGTCCTGCTAAAAAACGTGGATGGGCTGTTCGACTATGAATCGAGCGCTCCCGACACGGCCGTGCTAATGGAAAAAATCGGCCTGAATCAACTTATCCGGTGCAGAGGCGTGGACCGGTATTTTGCTGCAATTCTGAGGCAAGTCAGGCTGGATGTGTGGGTGGTTAATGGGGAACACCCTGAACGGCTGACCCAGTTGCTCGATACTGGTTGCACAAAGGGAACTTACTTGCTGCGATCAGATCTTTAAGCCGATTCACCTGCTCGGCATCCACCCTGCCCATGATACGGTCGCCCAGGCAGGCGGCAGTCCTGAATCCAACGATGTCAGGACCAATTTTAGAAACACGGGGAATGTCAGCTTCTCCAAGCGACCCTGCAAGGGCGCAAAGGAGTCCTCGATTATGGCAGTTTTTGACAAAATCCCCCAATTCATCATCTCCAAGGTGTGAAAATAGCGAGGTTCTATCTTTGACGGCCGTGTCCAGCATGCATCCGTCCGCTCCGGCTTCAATGGCCACAGAGGGGGACGCCAGCGGGGGCAGAGCCCCGATTCTGTGAGCGTCGGCATAGGCCGCGACAATGACTTTGATGCCAGAGTCATACTCCCTGACAGCTTGGCAGACCTCTTTGAGCAAAAAGATCGCTTGCCGAACCTCCTTTGTTCCATAAAGTCCCACCTTTATGTACTGGACGCCGCAGACGGCAGCCCCCAGAGCCGCCAAGGCGGTGGCGCCAGGTTTGTAGGGCGCGTCACCGATGGCAGCGCTCACCGGCAGCCCGGAAGGGGTGTTTTGGCGAACCCTGCGGATTATTCGAGGGAAATTGGCTCCTAAAGCCCCCTCGCGAGGATTCTTGACATCAACTATATCGGCCCCTCCATCAACAGCGGATTTGGCTTCTTTTTCGTCAACAACGCTTATAAGCAATTGCATAGGATATTCCCTCCCATTTGTACTCATAAATCCATATCATAACAAGTTAACCAGAGTCAATCCACGTTTTTAGCGTTTTTAGCCAAAACCGGAGTTTTGTTGACAAAAGGTTGAGAGATGAGTTAGATTTTTTATCCAAATCTTGAATTTACTTGCGGGGTTTATCACGGAAATCGAAATTATTAAGGCAAGGGACCTGCCGGATGCATGGTTTCAATGCGTCTACAATATCTTTGATAAGGGTTATGAGTATACGATCGATCGGGGGAGTTTTAAGGGCCAGAAAAGGATCGAGTACGACTATATCGTGGTCCATATCTCCCATCCCGGGACAAGACCCCTCATCCCCGACATCCCGCCTGGATGTTCTGTCCCACCGCCCACATCAATGGAATATGTGGAACAGTATCTTGAAAAACTGATCACCTCCATCAAGGGGACGCATGAAACCTACACCTATGGCGAAGATCTGGAAAAACAGATTGACGAAGTGATCCGGATGTATCGGGAGGAAGGGCCCAATACAAATCAGGCCTACATGGCTGTGGGCAATGCCAGCTCCTTATTGCTGGAAGATCCTCAATGCCTGCGCGGGGTGGATACCCGGATTCGTTATGGAAAACTCCACTTTATGTTATATTTTCGATCATGGGATCTATGGGCCGGATTCCCCTCAAATTTAGCCGCTCTCCAGTTATTAAAGGAGTCTATGGCGAAGGAGATCGGCGTTGAGGATGGAGAGATCATTGCTTCCAGCAAAGGACTCCACCTCTATGGCTACTGCTGGGATCTGGCAAGAACGCGAACAGGAAGAAAATAAGGAGGAAGAAGGGTGGATTTTACCCTCTCGACCGAACAGCAGATGATCAGGGATTGGATCGAGAAAGAAAGAAGCTCTTTTATCTTGAGTTTGAAATGGATGGAGGGGGATTCTCACAGGAAAAGGACGCTACGGAGTCCACTTTTTTTCTTGAAGTGGGGTCACTGAGGCCACACTGGGGTCACATCTTCATATGTCAGCAATTATTTTATTGACGACTCTCGCTAACTGCCCATCTGATCTTATGTATTTCAGCCCCCGCTTGACCGCCCCTATAACCGCCGTATATCCAACACCAAACATCTTCCCAATCTCCCTGTTCAAATAAACCCCAAGTTGATATAAGATGTAAATCGCAACATCCCGATTCTGACAACGATACTTACGAACCTTCAAGATCAACTCAGGATCTTGCTCTCCCAATCCCCTCAGAATATCGAGAGCAACAGCTCGAATGTCTCTACTCCTTAATAAGGATCTTGCCTGAGGCTTCTCAGTTGAACCAGACCGAATAACTGACACCCAGCCACTGGAGGGAACGGGAGAGATTGGCCTCTTGTGTATGGATAAGTAAATGAAAATGTTCTTCATGAGGACATAAGCATGGACCTCCAATTTGAATCGTTCAACCATCCTGCCCAGGGTGTCAAGAAATCTGAGGTGATCTTTTTCATCCCGGAAGATTTCTTTCCTTTCATTCCCGCGGGACAGCACGTGGTAAAAAGTATCGGGATAGTCTATTCGAAGAGGTCTGGCCATAAATACATCATACAGAAACTTCTGGCACGCAATAGAACAAGCCTTCTGACGATCACCCACTCGCGGATCAGGAACAAATAACCTTCCACAATAATGACATCTCTTCTCTGCCACCTTATCCCCCCCCTCCTTGATCTAAGATGGCTCCAAAAAGTGCACAAATGATTCTTCCGTAACAATCCTCGAGCCATTTGCGATGTTGCAACAATCAATAAGCAAGCGGGTTTGCTGAAGGGCGGGAAAATCTTTACCCCAAGCTGAAGCAGTATTTATGGGCTATTTGCGAAGGAGGGATTGTCGAAAGTGAGCAATTCACCCCAGCCCAAGTGATGCGGCCCAGCAGAGTTGTACGGGAGTGATCCTTGGACTTCTCCGAATTGAAAATGGTGTTGGAATTTTCTGCGTCCCATGATATGAGAAGAATATCGCAAGACACAGGAGAGACCTGGATGGCGAAGATCTTAGTTCTGACCTTGTTTAAGTGGCAAGATGTAGAGGCAAAAAGTGATTTGGAGCGACTCAGGCTTGTAGTTAATCATCTTCCGGATGAGGCATTGATGGCAAAGCTGGAGGGGCATCGGAAGTGGGGACGGGACGATTATCCGATTCGTCCGGTATGGAATTCCATTTTGGC
>JAGXSW010000024.1 GCA_018333715.1 Syntrophaceae bacterium
ATCTCCGTGCCATAGAGGTATCGGGTGATCTTCCCATCGGGAGCGAGAATGATCAGGGCGACAGGGTGTAAGAAATTTTTGCCCTCTCTCTTAAAATAGAAACCCATGGCGTCCATGAGTTTAAGAATGCTTTCCCGGTCGCCCGTTAAAAATCTCCAGGCTTCTTCCGGAAATGGTTTTTCGATCATCTTGAGATAGAGGTTCTTCTTTTCCATGGCCAGAGGGGGGCCCTCTGTCTCGTCATAGCTTATGGTGAGGGCCAGAAAATCTTTCCCTGGATCTGCGGGCAATCGATTCAGGGCCCCTGAGAGATTGGACAGCAAGAAACTGCAGACATCCGGGCAGGCCAAAAAGACGGGGGCAAGGATCGTGGGTCGGTCGATCAACTCTCTGAGGGCAATTGGCTTTCCATTTTCATCGCGGAAGGTCAAATCGAGGGGAATAAGGCGGCCCAGTTTCTCATCGATTCCAACCCCTTTTTGTTCACGATGCTGTTCGACATGGGCAAAAAGCCAGCCATCACAAAAAAGGATCAAAACCAATATCAACACTCTTCTGAGGAGAGAATGAACAGGATAGTCTGACATATATTTTAAATTTACCGTAATCCTTTCCTAAAATCAATTCTTAATTCGAAAGATTGGTATAAAGAAATAAAGAGATATTCAAACATCCATGAACAGGTTATAATGTAAAAAAATCAAATGGAGGAGTGAAATATGGAAATTAAAAAGGTAGGAGTAATTGGAGCGGGGCAGATGGGAAGCGGGATTGCAGAAGTGGCCATTGCCTCCGGATTTAATGTTTTGATGAGGGATGTAAGTCAGGATGCGGTTGAAAAGGGAAGGATGAGAATCATCACCGATTTGGATAGGCGGGTCCAAAAAGGAAAGATGACAGCAGAGGAGAAAGAAGAAACCATTCAAAGGCTTTCCATAACGGTGAAAATGGAGGATTTCAGAGATTGCGATTTCATCATCGAAGCCGCTGTGGAGAACATCCCTTTGAAATGGGAGATTTTTAAAAAACTGGAGGAGGTGGCTGGACCGAAGACAATCCTTGCCAGCAACACCTCATCGATCTCGATCACACGGATTGCCTCTGTCACCCGAAAGCCGGACCGTGTGATCGGCATCCATTTCTTCAATCCGGCGCCTGTGATGAAGTTGATCGAGATCATCCGGGGGTTGGTGACGTCGGATGAGACCTTTCAGATTACAAAAGAATTAAGTTTAAAACTCGGGAAAACCCCTCTTGAAGCAAACGATTTTCCGGGTTTTATATCGAGCCGGTTGATCTTTAGCTACATGAACGAGGCCGTCTATGCCCTTTACGAAGGTCTGGGAAAGGCGGAGGATATTGATGCAATCATGAAGATGGGAGCCAATCATCCCATGGGCCCCCTGGAACTGGCCGATTTTGTGGGACTGGACACGGTTCTCTCTGTGATGAGCGTTCTTCAGGAGGGTTTTGGAGATAAATACCGGCCCTGTCCTCTTCTCCTGAAATATGTGGATGCCGGATATTTAGGAGTCAAAACAGGAAGAGGTTTTTACCATTATGGAGGCAAGAGATGATCGGTTTCGACTTAACACCAGAGCAGAAGTCCCTTCAGGAGAAGGCCAGACGATTTGCCAAAGAAGTGATTCTGCCGGTGGCAGCCAGACATGACCGGGACGGAACCTTTCCTCTTGATGTGATGGAAAAGGCCCATCATGAGGGTTTTCTTACCCCCCTGGTTCCGAAGGAATACGGAGGCCCGGGCCTGGGGGTACTGGATAATTGCATCATCGCGGAAGAACTGGCTGCCGGTTGTATGGGGATCTATGTCTCCATCTTCGTAAGCACTTTAGCCCTATTCCCCATTATTAAATTCGGGACGGAAGAGCAGAAGGAACGATTCCTCAGACCCTTCTGCTCCAGGTTTAGCATTGCCTCTTACTGCCTGAGTGAGGCGACGGCAGGGTCTGACCCGGCCTCCATGCGAACGACTGCCGTCCTCGATGGAGACCATTATATCCTCAATGGAACGAAGATGTGGATCACCAATGGGGGATATGCCGATTTCTACCTGGTGTTTGCAACGACCGATCCCGGAAAGAGACATGAGGGGATCATCTGCCTTATTGTCCCCTCCAATTTAGAGGGAGTGAGCCATGGAGAGCCCATTGACAAGATGGGCCAGAGGGCGTCGAATACGACGGCTGTGACATTTAACCATGTCAGAGTTCCCAGAGATCATTTATTGGCAGGAGAGGGAGACGGATTCAAAAAGGCGATGGCCGCCCTCGATATCACCCGGCCGATGATCGCTATCGGAGCAGTGGGGATTGCCCGGTCAGCCATGAAGCTGGCCGCACAGTATGCGAAGAAACGAATTCAATTCGGAGTTCCAATCGCCCAGCATCAGGCCATTCAGTTCTTATTGGCGGACATGTCAAAGGATATCGAGGCCGCCAGGCTTCTGGTCTATAAAGCGGCCTGGCTTGCAGACCAGGGAGCAAGGAATTCGAAAGAGGCGGCCATGGCCAAGGCCTTTGCCTCGGATGTCGCCATGCGGGTGACAACGGATGCGGTTCAAATCTACGGGGGAACGGGATATACGAAGTGGCATCCCGTTGAGAAATTGATGAGAGACGCCAAGGCCATTCAGATCTATGAGGGGACCGCCCAGATCATGAGACTGATCATCGCCCGGCAGATGCTCCAGGAGGTTGAAAGAACTTTTTAGACCCGAACCAGGTGAATGCTTCAGCCGGAAAGAGCCCTCGCGGGAATAAAGAAATTAATCTTCTCCGTCCCCACGGTGAATTCCTCTCTCTTCCCTCCAGGAAGTTCCACTTCAACAAGCATTTGCCTTTCCTTATCATCAAGCTCATAGCATGAACATTGTTTTATTCCTTTAACGACATACATCACTCTCACCTCTTTTCAATCTAAAATTAGTCATCTATTTCCGGGAAATCAAGGGAAGCCCCGTTTGCCTGAAAGGACCCGGGATACAGTTTTTTGAGAAGGAGGGGCGATCTGTCACAAATGCGAAAATTTGTATGTCAGACCCGGGGCAACCACCGGCTTTTGGGAGAAAAATCCAGCCTGATGCCTTCATTTTTTTTGGCAGTGATGATCTCGGCCCAAGAAATAGTTGACCCAGGAAGAGGTCTGATCCAGGGCCCAATTGCGGGGAGGAGTATATCCGTCTTTCAGGGATTCTTCTTCTCCATAAGATTTGAGCCTGTTGTAAGCACGCACATAGATGCACTTCTTCTTTTGGGGATAGACTTCACACCACCCCTCCAGGGAACCTCCACATTGGCCGTTGAAGAGATATTTGGGGCATTGTGAATGGGGACAGAGAAAGGCGACCTCCAACAGGGTGCAGTCGCCGCATCGACGGCAGCGTGAACTGACAAACTTAATCCAGTATTCCCATTCCGTTACAGGGCCTTCCAGTCGGGTCCCCTCGATCTTTTTGAAAAACCATTTCGCCGGCCTGAAAAGGGGGGCATCGGGAGTAAACATCAGGTGGTGAAAGAAACGCATGACGGCATATCCCGGACTCTTTCGCGGCCTGGTTGGTCTGTTAACAGGAACCTCTGTGTTCAGGCCTGTATTCCGATCCTTCTCAAAGATATAAAAACCATTTTTCTGAGGAAAGGAGAATTCG
>JAGXSW010000025.1 GCA_018333715.1 Syntrophaceae bacterium
GAATTGATCCGGGCAACCGGAGCCCAATCCCTCTCCTATGAGGATAAGCTCTCATGTTGCGGCGGCGGGGTGTTGGCGATCGATGAACAGGTGGCTCTTGGAATGGCACAAAGGAAACTGGAGCATATTCAGGCAAAAAAGGCGGACGCCATTGTGCTCATCTGCCCATTCTGCAGTGTGATGTATGAATCGAATCAGAAGAAGATCGAAAAGGTCTTTGAAAAAGAGTACAAACTTCCGGTCCTCTACTATCCCCAGCTCCTCGGATTGGCTCTGGGGTTTGAACCGGACGAACTGGGACTGAAGATGAATCGTATCAGGACAACAGACCTCGTAAAAAAGGTCCTGAGGAGGCCGGCCTGAGATGAATCCCTCTTCCAAGAAACCGATCGGGGCGGCGCTGGTCGTGGGCGGAGGAATCGGAGGAATCCAGACCTCCCTTGATCTCGCGGAATCAGGGTTGAAGGTCTACCTTCTCGAAAAGAGCCTGAGCATCGGCGGAACCATGGCTCAGCTCGACAAGACCTTTCCCACAAACGACTGCTCCATGTGCATCATGTCTCCCAAGCTGGTGGATGCGGGCCGTCACCGGAACATCGAGATCCTCACCAACGCGAAAGTGGAGAGAGTTGAAGGAGAACCCGGAAATTTCAGGGTTACGGTCCATAAGAAGGCCCGCTATGTCACCATCGAAGACTGTAAAGCCTGCGGCGAATGTACAAAGGTCTGCCCGGTTAAAATCCCCAACGATTATGAACAGGGCCTCGTCACCCGCGCAGCCGTCTATCAGCTCTTTGCCCAGGCCATGCCCAGCGCTTACGGCATCGAGAAGAAGGGAGACCCTCCCTGTCGGGCAGCCTGTCCCATCCATGTCAATGCCCAGGGCTATATTGCCCTGATTTCCGCTGGAAAGTTTGAAGAGGCCCTTGCCCTAATAAGGGCGAAGAATCCCTTTCCGGGCATCACCGGCCGCATCTGCACGCACCCCTGCGAATCGGCCTGCAGAAGGAAAGAGGTCGAACAGCCCATTGCCATCGATGGCCTGAAGCGATTCGTCTCGGATGTTGAGAAAGAAGATAAGACCGACCTCTCCGTTGCTCTCGAAAATGGGAAGAAAGTGGCAATCGTGGGTTCAGGCCCGGCAGGCCTTCTTGCGGCCTGGGACCTGAGAAAGATGGGCTACGGAGCGACCATCTTCGAAGCCCTTCCTGTTGCAGGCGGAATGCTGGCAGTTGGGATTCCCGAATATCGCCTGCCCCGGCCTGTGCTTAATAAAGAAATTGACTACCTGCGGCAGATGGGAGTGGTGATCAGGCTTGACACCCCTGTGGGCAAAGACCTCTCTCTTCAGGCTTTGAAGGATCAGGGTTACGATGCCATCTTCATTGCCACGGGCGCCCATCTGAGCAGAAAGCTCGGTCTTGAAGGAGAAGAGGCTTCCGGCATCATCCATGCCGTTGATTTCCTGAGAAAGGTCGCCCTCAGCCAACCCATAGAATTGGGTGACAGAGTAGTGGTCATTGGCGGAGGCAATGCGGCCATTGATGCAGCGAGAACAGCTTATCGGTTAGGGGCAAAAGAGGTGACCATCGCCTATCGACGAACCCGAAATGAGATGCCGGCCCAGGCAGAGGAGATCGAAGAGGCAGGGCACGAAGGGATTAAAATTGAATATCTAACCGCGCCGATTAAGCTCCTCCTCGAAAATGGAAAGCTCCGCGGAGTTCAATGTCAACGGATGGCCCTCGGCGACCCTGATGAATCCGGCAGGCCCAGACCCGTCCCCATCTCGGGATCGGAATTCCAGATTGAAGCCGACACCCTTATCCCTGCCGTCAGTCAGGGACCCGATCTATCGTTTTTAAATGACCATGACGGGATTCAAATCAATCGCTGGGGAAATATCGAAGCCGATCCCCTCACGCTCGAAACAGGCATAAAAGGGGTCTTTGCAGGAGGCGATGCGGTCACCGGGCCCCAAACCTACATCGACGCCATGGCCGCAGGAAGAAAGGCGGCTATCTCCATTGACCGATGGCTGAGGGAAGAAGACCTGAGAACAGGTCGCGAAGGAGAAGACGCTCAGAAAGAATACATTCTGATTGATACGGAAGGTGTCGAATACCGTCCGAGGGTTTCCATGGTTTCGCTCTCCCTCGAGCAGAGGAGGAGTTTCGATGAGGCCGGCCTCGGACTCAGAGAAGAGGATGTGATCGGAGAGGCCCAACGCTGCCTCCAGTGCGCGGGCTGTTCGGAGTGTCTCGAATGTGTCAAAGCCTGTGAGGCAAAGGCCATTGACCATCGGATGAAGGATGAGCAGGTCGAGATCGAGGTGGGCGCCATCATCCTCTCTCCCGGCTTTGATGAGTTTGACCCCTCGATCAAGAGCGAATATGGCTACAAAAGGTTCCCGAATGTCGTCTCGAGCATCGAATTTGAGCGATTCCTGTCCGCATCGGGCCCCTTCAGGGGAGAAGTCCGCAGACCCTCCGATGGAAAGCATCCCGAAACAATAGCCTGGATTCAATGTGTGGGCTCGAGGGATCCCCATATCGGAAAGGGTTACTGCTCCTCTGTCTGCTGTATGTACGCCACCAAAGAGGCGGTCATTGCCAAAGAACATGCTCCTGAAATGAAAGCCGCCATCTTCTTTATGGATATGAGGGCTTACGGAAAGGATTTCGACAAATACATTGAGAGGGCAAAAAACGATTACGGCGTCCGATACATCCGCTCCCGTATCTCCCATCTCAAGGAATCTCCAGAAACGCAGAATTTGATCATCCATTATGAGACCGAAGAGGGGGAGATGGTCTCTGAAGAGTTCGACCTCGTCGTCCTCTCCGTCGGCCTTGAACCGGTGAGAGAACACCGGGAGATGGCGGAGATCTTCGGCGTCGATCTCAATCCCTACGGGTTTATAAAGACCGATACCTTCCATCCCCTTCAGACCTCCAGGCCTGGAATCTATGCGAGCGGCGCCTTCTCAGGTCCCAAAGATGTCCCGGAGACGGTGGCGCAGGCATCGGCCGCTGCGGCGGAGGCCTCCTCCATCCTTTCTTCTGCCAGAGGCGAACTGGTCACTGAGGAGGAATATGTTCCGGAGAGGAATGTGGATTATGAGGGGCCTCGCATCGGAGCCTTCATCTGTCACTGCGGGATCAACATCGGAGGCGTAGTGGATGTCCCGTCAGTGGCCGAATATGCCCGAACCCTGCCCCATGTCGTCTATGTTGCTGAAAACATCTATACCTGTTCTCAGGACACCCAGGAAGCGATGAAGAAGGCCATCGAAGAGCACCGGTTGAACCGGATCGTTGTGGCCTCCTGCACGCCGAGGACCCATGAGCCTCTCTTCCAGGATACGATTCGTGAGGCAGGGCTAAACCGTTATCTCTTTGAGATGGCAAACATCCGGGACCAGTGCTCCTGGGTCCATATGCATCAACCCAGAGAGGCAACGGAAAAGGCAAAGGACCTGGTGAGAATGGCTATTGCCAAATCCGCTCTCCTCGAACCCCTTCCCACTCAGATGGTTGAGATGAATCATAAGGCCCTGGTCATCGGCGGGGGGCTATCAGGAATGGCTGCGGCCCGGAAGATCTCAGAGGCAGGATTTGAAGTCTATCTCATTGAGAAAGAGTCCCGGTTAGGGGGCAAGGCAAGAAAGATTCACTACCTCCTCGATCGAGATGGCGTCCAATCCCATCTCGAAAAGATGATCAAGGAGGTGGAAAAAGACCCGCGGATTCACCTTCTCAAAGGGACGACCATCGAAAAGGTCAATGGTTTTGTCGGGAACTTCAAAACGCAGGTCCGCAACGGCGATGGCCCAAAAGAGATCGATCATGGGGTGATCGTCGTGGCGACCGGAGCCGAGGAATACCGGCCCCGGGAATTTCTCTATGGCCAGGACTCCGGAGTCCTGACGCAGAAGGAACTTGAGGAGAAGATTGCCCTCCACCCCGAATCCCTCAAGGGCGCTAAAAATGCGGTGATGATCCAGTGCGTGGGCTCAAGGAATGAAGAAAGGCCCTATTGCAGCAGGGTCTGCTGTTCCGATGCGATCAAGAATGCTTTGAAACTGAAATCGATCCGTCCGGAGATCAATCTCTACATCCTCTACCGGGACATTCGAACCTACGGGTTCAAAGAGGACTATTATGAGAAGGCGAGGGAGATGGGAATTCTCTTCATCCGTTACGATCCTGAAAGAGAGCCCAGAGTCGAAAAGGAAGAAGGGGGCCTCCGGGTCATCGTCCACGAGCCCATCCTTCATGACGATCTCCTCATCGAGACCGACCTTCTCATCCTGAGCCCGGGGATGGCGGCCCCCCGTGAAGAGAACGAGCGCCTCTCCAAGATGCTCAAGGTTCCCTTGAATGCGGATGGTTTCTTTCTCGAAGCGCACATGAAACTGAGGCCTGTCGATTTCGCCACGGATGGGATCTTTCTTGCCGGGCTGGCTCATAGCCCCAAATCGATCGATGAGAGCCTCTCCCAGGCCGGCGCCGCTGTCTCCCGTGCATTGACCCTGTTGACGAAGAAACAGCTTGAGACCAGCGGCGCCATCTCCGAGGTCAATGAAAAGACGTGCGCAGGATGCGGTCTCTGCGAGAGCCTCTGTCCTTATCAGGCGATAGAAGTCGTGTTGAAGAGGACCGTCGTCGGCGAAAAGCTGACGGCCCAGATTAACAAGGTCCTCTGCAAGGGGTGCGGGGTCTGCACTGCTTCATGTCGTTCCGGTTCGATCGATCTGAAAGGGTTCACCACCGAAGAGATCGTGTCTCAGATCAGACAACTGGCATTGGGATGATTACATACTCTCTACTCCTCCCCCTCGACGGGGGAGGATGGAGGTGGGGGTGAGAGAAATAAAAAATGGGAAGTGAAAGTAACTGGCAACCTAAAATCTTAGCTTTTCTCTGCAACTGGTGTTCTTACGCCGGAGCAGACCTCGCAGGAACATCGAGGGTCCAGTATTCTCCCAATATCCGGGTCATCCGTGTCCCCTGCTCCGGAAGGATCAACCCCCTCTTCATCCTGAAGGCCCTTCAGGGCGGAGTGGATGGGGTTCTGGTTTCAGGCTGCCATCCGGGAGACTGCCACTATCTCTCGGGAAACTATGCCGGGAGAAGGAAGTCCGCTACCCTGAAGCGTTTCCTCGAATTCCTCGGGATCGAGCAGGGCCGCGTTCAGTTCTCCTGGGTCTCCGCTGCAGAGGGCGGGAAATTCTCTCAGGTTGTTGACGAAGTGACCAAGGAGATAAAGGAATTGGGACCTGCTAAGCGATTTGTAAAAAAATAGGGTTCCAGGAATCATGTAAATCCATTGTAGCGTCCCCATTTACTGGGGACGAAAAAGGATTTCGTCGGCAGTAAATGCCGACGCTACTACAAGAAAAAGGATTTCGTCG
>JAGXSW010000026.1 GCA_018333715.1 Syntrophaceae bacterium
GAGGAAATCCAGGTGGGAAAACTTCCCACCGTAATAACCAAAAGCAATCATTTTGCTACGGCGGTCACTCGCACGCCCGATCAGCCGGCGGTTATTGAACTGGCGCCCCGCTTCTAACCGCTTGCCGTGCTCGTGACCGTTTTGCCCGGGACCATTAGATCGTAATTTGACTGGTCTGTTCATTTTGTTGGTACCACCTTATACCCCGTTTTGGAGTCACTTGCAAGCTACTGAAAAGCAAGACAATGTTGTCACCTGCCTATCCGCATGGCAGGAAGACACTACCGAAAAATAGAAGCGTCACAATAGCGAAGAGAAGGGCCAAAAACCTAATTTCCCAGCCCAAGCCAACCCACCATTCAATGAACACCCCATATCGTGTGCCTTCCTATATGGATGTATGTGTTCCTTTGTAACGGTTTCGGCGCTGAGCGGTGCGACGGCTTTTTGCCGCACCCCTCTTGAGCGCTTAGGCGGTTTTTCTCTTTAGCTCTCTTGTATGGACAATTCCGAGCAGTCCATCTATTGAAATATCTTCATCGATCAAAGGCCAGTGGATGCCGTAACCTGAAGGAGAAATCTCATATACATCCCTTTCGTTTTGGGATGCCCTTTCAAGCGCAGATGATATCTCCTCGATTCTAAATTTCCTCTCATCCCCATCAATCGTCAATATCATGTACTCGCCACTGAAATGCAGGTTCTTGATGTCATGATATGCTTTCATTGTTTTCTTCTCCTTTCAAACTCATCCCATTGTTGTTCGATGTAGTCAAAATGTTCATAGATAATTTGTTTTATCTCACGCCTGTCTTTCGGAGACAAGTTGAAACTAAAGGCCTCCTCAACGTTAAAATTGTCCCTGTCGAGCCAATATTTGCACTCTGTATCGCCCTTCCGACAGTGGACATGAGTAGGTTCATTGCGTTCATTTGCATAGAAGAAAAGTCTCCATCCCATTATAAGCAATATGGTTGGCATATGTTTCCTCAACGACATTTTAACGTTATGAAATGATCACGAGCAAGGCTGATTTTTCAGGGCTCCTGCGGCAGGGCCCTGAGTTACATATTCAACAAAGTATTTATCCTTCATAACTGAAGGGTTACTCAGAGAGAAGGCATTCAAGAGCGCTTTTAAAATAATGTCTGGGGACAGGATGCTTCGATCTAACCGGTCATCTTCTTGAATTCTTCTTCGCTTAAGATTTTTATTCCCAGTTCCCTGGCTTTGTCGGCTTTGGAGCCGGGGTCTTCGCCCACAACCACAAAATCGACCTTCTTTGAGACGCTGGAGGTGGTTACTCCTCCAAGGGATTCCACCAAATTTCGAGACTCGTCCCTTCCATAGGACTTGAGTGTTCCTGTGAAGACGAAATTCTTGCCCGCCAGCTTTCCTTTCTCCTTTGCCTTCGGTTCAATCAGTTTTATGCCGGCCTTTTTCAATCGCTCAATCGATTCCCTATTTTTCTTATCCCTGAAGAACTGAACCACGCTGGCCGAGACCTCAGGGCCTACCCCCTCCACCTCCTTCAAATCTTCTTCAGTGAGGTGGAAGAAATCTTCCAAGCGGAGGAAATGGCTGGCCAGATCATCCGCGGTGGTTTCGCCGACATGAAGGATTCCAAGGGCGAAGAGAAATTTCCCAAGAGGTTTCGTCTTGCTCTTTTCGATGGCGTCGATGATGTTCCTGGCTGATTTATCAGCCATCCGCTCCAATTCGATGAGTTCTTCTTTTTTGATGTAGTAAATGTCAGCGATATCCTTGATTAACCCTTTGTCCACCAATTGATCAATCAGTTTTATGCCCAGGCCATCAATATCCATTGCCCGTTTTGAGGCAAAGTGTTTAATTCGCCCTTTGAGTTGGGCGGGGCAGTCCAGACCGATACATCGATAGATGACTTCCTCTTTAATCACCTCGGCTCCACAGACCGGGCATGTTGAGGGTATCCTGAATTTCTTTTCTCTCCCTGTCCGTTTTGAGGCGATCACCTCGACGACTTCTGGAATGACATCGCCAGCCCTCTGAATGGTGACCGTATCGCCCACTCTCACATCGAGCCTGTCGATCTCATCCTGGTTGTGGAGCGTGGCCCGGCTGACCTCCACTCCTCCCACTCTCACCGGCTCCATCACAGCCACAGGTGTGAGCGCCCCGGTCCTTCCCACCTGAACAACGATATCCGAAATCCTTGTCGTCTCCTGTTTGGGCGCAAATTTGAAAGCAAGAGCCCATCTGGGGCTGCGGGAGATCTCTCCCAGTCTTGTTTGCAAATCGATGCGATCAACCTTGATCACGATTCCATCAATCTCATAGGGAAGACTTTCCCGTTTCTCATTCATCTCGTGATAGTATTCGAGGACCTCATCGATATTGCGGCACCTTCGAAAATGGGGATTCGTCCTCAAACCCCATTTTGGCAAGGTCTGGAGGATATCACAGTGGGTTTGGAAGTTTCTGCCCCTCACTTCGCCGACCCCGTAGCAATAGATCTCAAGGGGACGATCGCGTGTGACCTTTGAATCGAGCTGCCGGACCGATCCAGCCGCCGCATTTCTCGGATTGGCAAAGAGGAGGTCTCCCATCTCCTTGCGCTTTCGATTCAATGCTTTAAATTTTTCGATCTGGATGATCACTTCGCCACGGACCTCCAGCCTTTCCGGGACAGGGACCTCTTTCCGAACAAGTTGAAGGGGAATGGTCTTGATCGTGCGAAGATTCTGGGTGATGTTTTCGCCATTGACGCCGTCCCCACGGGTAGAGCCTACCATTAGGCGGCCCCCCTCATAGACGAGCTCCACTGCCAACCCGTCAAGTTTCGGTTCAGCCACATAGATGATGTCTTCAGAGGAGGCCAGAAATTTTTTGACCCGCTTATCGAAATCCCTTGCTTCGTTTTCATCGAAGGCATTGGAGAGGCTGAGCATGGGAAGGGTGCGACGGACGATTTCAAATGCTTCCAGGGGAGGAGCGCCAATCCTCTGTGTGGCCGAGTTAAGGGAGCGGAGTTCGGGGTGTTCTTCTTCCAGTTTTTCCAGTTCTCTCATCATCCGGTCATACTGGGCATCGGAGATATCGGGTTGATCGAGAATATAGTAGCGATAGTTATGGTATTCGATCTCTTCCCTCAGTTTTTCAACTCTCTTTTTTAAAGCGTCTGTCACCATCACTCCAATCACCATCACTCCAATTTTAGACAGGAGAAATGGCTATGTCAAATGGAATAGACCTTCCGGTTCCATAAACGGCCATGGGTAAATCGCTATACAAGGCTCCGGATGGCGGTTGATCCAATATGATCCCCTCCCCCTTCGGAGACTGTGCCGTAATTGCCTTTTTGTCACCCTGCACTTGGTTCAGGGTCTCGTAAGCAGTTGATTCTATTGGATGCTGAAACAAGTTCAGCATGACATTTTTACCATTTTCCCCTTTACAACACAGGCGCCAGGGGAGAGGGAGATATTCTGGGTTATTTTCTAACTAAATATTGGATGTGAAAGACCCCCAAAAAGCATATGTTGTGAAATCCGGAAAAATCGGGGGAAAAAATGAAATAAGTATAAAATTTTACTTGACAAATTTGAATTTTGAGGATATTTCTAATCGCTAAGTGGAAAAAAGTGGGATAAGGTGGTATGGTTTTCTAAAAAAGAGGGGGTGGACCAGTGTTTCGTGGCAGATATGATCATGCCTTAGACTCCAAAGGCCGCATCAGCATTCCTTCAAAATTCAGGGAAATCCTCAATAAAAAGTATGATGAACGATTGGTCATCACCAATTTTGACCATTGCCTTCTGGCCTTCCCTTACGAGGAGTGGAATCAACTGGTGGAACAGAAAGTGGGATCCTTCTCGATTTTGAGAAAGGAGACGAGTTCCTTTCTGAGATTTTTCTATTCAAGCGCCATCGATTGCGCCATTGATACACATGGAAGGCTTCTGATCCCCCCTACATTAAGGGATTATGCGAGTCTGAAAAGGGATGTGGTCCTGGTGGGCGAGGGCCGATTCATCGAAATATTTGCCAAGGAGCAATGGCAGGAGGTGGCGCAAAGGGCTGAGGAGGGTTTTGACCAGATCAGGGATACTCTGGCCAATCTGGGAATATAAATCGTCACACGTGAATCGTGATTGGTGAATAGTGAATGGATAAAATCACGAATCACGCATCACGCATTATGGAATTAAAACACATTCCGGTGATGGTTGAGGAAGTCATGGATTTATTGAGATGCGAGCCTGGCCAAACCTATTTGGATGGCACCCTGGGAGGGGGCGGGCATGCAGAGGAGATTCTGAAGAGAACCGATCCTGATGGAGTGGTCATCGGAATGGAGTGGGACCAGAAGGCCATCGATGAGGCCGGGAAGAGATTGAAACCCTATGGCAGCCGGGCAAGAATATTCAGAGAAAACTTCATCCATCTGTCAGAGATCCTGAAGACGGTGAAGATCGAATCCGTGGATGGGATCCTGTTGGACCTCGGCCTCTCCTCCATTCAGTTAGAGAGAGAAGAGAGGGGTTTCAGTTTCAGGGGAGAGGGGCCTCTGGATATGAGGATGGATGAGCGTAGGGATTGCACCGCCGCCGATCTGGCCAACGGTCTTCCCCTTGCGGAGCTGGAGAGAATTCTCTTTGAGTATGGAGAGGAGCGATGGGCCAGAAGAATTGCGAGGGCGATCGTCTCCGAACGGGAAAAAAATCCTATTCAGACCACCGTGGCCCTGAGAAAGATCGTCTATGGCGCCATTCCCAAAAGGTTTCAATCGCGAAAGATCGATCCTGCGACGAGAACCTTCCAGGCCTTCCGGATCAGGGTGAATGAGGAACTGGAGAATTTGAAAGGGGTGTTGGAATCGGGATGGAAGGTTTTAAGAAAGGAAGGCCGGATCTGCATCATCTCTTTCCACTCCCTCGAAGACCGAATGGTGAAAGGGGCTTTCCGGAGATTGGAGAGGGAAGGGATGATGCGCATCCTGACGAAGAAACCTTTAACGCCATCCGAAGAAGAACAAAAGAAGAATCCGCGTGCCCGCAGCGCCAAACTGCGGTGCGCGGAGAGATTATGAGGAGAGAGATGTCGAAGGCGTTAAACAAAGGGGAGGATCGAATTCTCTGGACCGAAAAGGCTCCGAAGAAAAAAGCCATTGGGGTCAATCCCCATCTCCTCTTCTTCTTCAGCCTGCTCCTGGCCCTTTTCATCGGAGGGTCTCTCTTCTATGTCTGGACAAGAATTCAGGTTATCCGACTCGGATATGAAATCTCCAGCGCTGTGAAAGAAGGGAAGGCGCTCACCGAGGCGAATAAGAGAATGCGTTTGGAGGCGGCCACGCTCAAATCCTACGCGCGGATTGAGAAGATCGCTGTGGAGGAGTTGAAGATGGTCAAACCCAAACCCGATCAGGTGATCGTGATCCGATGAAAAAGAAATCCATCAACTGGTTCAAGGTCAGGGTCATTCTCATCTCATTTTTTATCTTCTTCTCCTTTGTCCTCATCGTGGGAAGGATGTTCCAGCTCCAGGTCCTCAAGAAGGAGCAGCTTTATAAGCTGGCGGCCCGGCAACAATCGAGCCATATCCCGCTGGTTCCGAAGCGGGGGACGATCTATGACCGGAATGAGAATGAGCTGGCCGTCAGCGTTGAGGTTGATTCGGTCTATGCAGAGTCGAAAAAGATCGTTGAGGTGGAGAAGACGGTTCAGAAGCTTTCTGCCATCTTCCCGAACGATCAGAAGGAATTGAGAGAGAAGTTGAAGAGCCGAAAGTCCTTTGAATGGATCGAGAGAAAGATCTCTCCGCAAGAGGCCGAAGCGGTGCAAGCCCTCCATCTCTCCGGCATCCATTTTCTCAGAGAGAATAAGCGATTCTATCCCAATTCCCATCTGGCCGCCCATATTATCGGGTTTGTCGGCCTCGATTCGAAGGGGTTGGAGGGAATCGAACTCCAACACGATGTCCTGCTCAACGGAAAACAGAATGTCCTCATAACGGAGAGGGACGCCATGGGCCGGGGGATCATGACGGGCGGCGGTCGTCATGGGAAGGAGGAACATTACCGGAATATCATCCTCACCATCGATAAACAGATCCAGCATGCAGCTGAAACCGAGTTGAGTCATTCGGTTCAGAAATGGGGAGCCAATGGAGGAATGGTCATCGTCATGGATCCGAAGACCGGAAAGATTTTGGCCCTGGCCTCCTATCCGTTTTTCAATCCGAACCAGTTCATCCAGTACCGGCCCAGGTCGTGGAGGAACCGGGCGGTCTCAGACGTCTTTGAGCCGGGGTCTATGTTTAAAGCCTTTCTGGCCGCGGCTGTCCTCGAGGAAAAGATCATTCAACCCATGGATTCCTTCTATTGCGAAAACGGATCCTATACGGTGTATGACCGGACGATCCGGGACAACTCGAAACACGGATGGCTCACCTTCCATCAGGTGATCAAGATGTCGAGCAATATCGGGGCGGCAAAGGCGGCAGAGAAGATGGGAAAGGAACGGCTCTATCGGTACCTCTGCGACTTCGGATTTGGAGAGAAGACTCGGGTCGGCCTTCCCGGAGAAGCAAAGGGGATTGCCCAGCATCCGAGATACTGGTCTCCGATCACCCTGAACACGATCGCATTCGGACAGGGGATTGCGGTCACAGGGATTCAGATGGCGGCCGCGCTTTCAGCCATTGCGAACGGAGGTGTTCTGTTGAGGCCCCAGGTGGTGGAGAGGATCACAAACGAGAGAGGAGAGGTGGTCCAATCTTTTAAACCGGAGGCTGTCAGGAGGGTCATTTCAGAGGAGACGAGCAGAAAGGTGATCGGACTGCTCAAGGCGGCCACGGAGCAAGGCGGGACCGGAGAACAGGCGGTTCCCCAGGGCTATGAGGTGGCTGGAAAGACAGGCACTGCCCAGAAGGTGGACAGTATTCTGGGCGGGTATTCTGAGGACAAATTCACCAGCGGATTTATGGGATTTGCGCCTGCGGATGAACCTAAGATCGTCGTCCTGGTTGTGATCGATGAACCAAAGGAATCGAATTATGGAGGGGTTGTGGCGGCGCCCGTATTCAGGGCGATCGTGGAGAAGGTTCTTCCCTATCTCAATATCTTCCCGAAAGGAACGATGATCGTCAAGAACGAATCAGAGATTCCCATGAAGAGAGAGGCGGCCCGGACATTGCCTGTGATCGAGGAGATCAAGGTAGGGAAGGGCGCGGAAAGGATTGTGATGCCGGACCTCGCCGGATTATCGATGCGAAGAGCGCTGAGCCGCATTGAAGGAATGGGACTGATTATCAGGGTTTCCGGAAATGGAAGGCTGGTGGAACAGGTTCCCAGAGCCGGAGCGGTGATCGATAAAGGAGAGATTTGTTATCTGAAGTTTGAGCCTCCGTCTTAATTAAAATAATTCGCTAAGAGCATAGCGCAGAGCGCATAGCGTTTTTAAAAGATCATGGAATTAATGAAATTGCTGGAAGGGGTGGAGGTCCGAAAGATCGTCGGAGAGACCCGGAAGGATATTGAAGGGATTGCCTACCATTCCCGGCAGGTCGGAAAGAACTTCCTCTTTGCGGCCATCCGCGGATTGGAGGCGGATGGACATCGTTTCATCGATGATTCGATCGAGAGAGGAGCGGAGGCTATCTTATTGGAAGAAGGATCTGAGCTGTGCGGCAGGACCGCGATTTTCGTTCCGAACAGCCGTCAGGCCCTGGCAAGGGTTGCCTCGACCTTTTATGGCGATCCATCGAACAGGATGTCTCTGGTCGGCATCACAGGCACCAACGGGAAGACGACCACCACCTTTCTCCTCGAATCGATATTGAAGAAAGCGGGGTATGCAGTGGGTGTCATCGGGACGATCAATTACCGGTATGGTCAGAAGGTCGTTCCTGCATTGAACACCACGCCCGAATCTCTCGATCTCCAGAGAATTCTTTGGGAGATGTCCGGGGAGGGGGTCTCCCATGTGATCATGGAGGTCTCCTCCCATGGCCTTGACCTCGACCGTGTCTTCGGATGCCAATTCGATGGAGCGGTCTTTACGAACTTCACTTCCGACCATTTAGACTATCATCAGACCCTAGAACGATATTTCGAAAGCAAGAGGAAGCTCTTCTTCGAATCGTTGATGAAGAGCCGGAAGACAGGGCGGTTTGCTGTGACCAACTCTGACGATCCGAGAGGAGAGGAGATCGTAAGAGGAGTCGATCTTCCGATCCTTCGTTATGGTCTGGGAAGTTCCTCCGACTTCTCCGCAACAGAGGCGGCCCTCTCCTTCGAAGGCATTTCCTGCCGGGTCAGGACTCCGAAGGGAGAATTCCTTCTTCATTCGAAGTTGGTTGGAAGATTCAACCTCTATAATATCCTGGCCGCAGTGACAACGGGATTCGGGATGGGACTTCCCCTGGAGATTCTGAAAGAGGGAGTGGAAGACGTGGAAGGTGTTTCGGGAAGGTTTGAAAAGGTGGCAAACCGAAAGTCCATTCATGTCATTGTGGATTATGCCCATACCAGCGATGCCCTGGAACGGGTTTTATTGGGTCTGAGAGACACGCTTGCCTATTCTTCACAGAACAGGGGAAAGATCATCACCGTCTTCGGTTGCGGCGGTGACAGGGACCGGACGAAGCGGCCATTGATGGGAGAGGTGGCGGGGAAGTATAGCGATCTGGCGGTGGTCACATCGGACAACCCGAGGACAGAAGATCCTCTTGCGATTATCGAGGAAGTGGAGAGAGGGTTTCAGATCCTTTCTCTCGAGGAGTGGCGTCGAAACGGGATGGAGGCATGGAGAACAAAGAAGGGGTATCTGAAGGTCCCCGATCGGAGAGAGGCCATCCGGACGGCCGTCCGATTGGCCAAACCCGAAGATACGGTTCTGATAGCAGGCAAGGGCCATGAGGATTACCAGATCATCGGAAAGAAGAAGATCCCTTTTGATGACCGGGTCGAGGTAAGGAAGGCGCTGGAGGAAGTGTGACATTTCATGTCGGAGAGATCCTGAAGGCCACAGGTGGAAAAATTCTACAGGGAGGAGATCAGGTCGTTTTCCACGCCATCGCCACAGATTCAAGAACCGTGACCGAAGGAGCGCTCTTCATCGCGCTGAAAGGAGAGAGGTTCGATGGCCACCATTTTGCCGGCGAAGCCCTGGAGAAGAAAGCAGGGGGTGTGGTGATCGAAGAGGATAGGGCCGGAGATATCCGATGGAATAGTTATCAAACCAGACCGGTGATTGTTGTAAAGGATACGCTTCATGCCCTTGGGGATATTGCCCGGGATCGGAGACGTAAGTATGGTGTGCCTGTTGTTGCCCTGACGGGGAGCAATGGAAAGACGACGACGAAGGAGATGATCTCCGCCTGTCTCGAGACCACTTTCCCAATACTCAAAACAAAGGGAAATCTGAACAATCTGATAGGGCTTCCCCTCACCCTTCTCAACCTGACGGAGAAGGAGAGGGTGGTCGTTCTTGAGATGGGTATGAATGTGCCCGGCGAAATCAGGAGGCTTACAGAGATTGCAGAACCTGACGTAGGGTTGATCACCAATATCCAGAGAGCCCATCTCGAAGGGATGGGGAGCCTGGAGAGGATCAAGGAGGAGAAGGGGGAACTCTTCCGGAGGATGAGAAGGGATGGATCGATCATCGTTAATCAGGATGACCCCAGGGTGATTGATCTCGGAGAGGAGTTTCAGGGCCAGAAGATCACTTTCGGAATCGATCATCCTGCTGATGTGATGGCGAGGGAGATACGGATCAAAGGGAGAGAAGGAACTTCCTTCATTCTCATTCTGGAAGGGGAGGAGACAGAGGTCCGTCTTCCGTTACTGGGGAAGCATTTCGTTCACAATGCCCTCTCAGCCATTGCGGCGGCGAGCCTCTTCGGCGTTGAACCGGAGAGAACAATAGAAGCCCTGGAGCAATCCCGGCCCTTTCCCATGAGGATGGAAATTCTCTCCCTTGGAAACGGAAAGACCCTGATCAACGATGCCTACAATGCCAATCCGAATTCGATGGAACTAGCCCTCCAAACTCTTTCAGAGGCGAAGGGAAGGGGCAGGGCCATTGCCGTCTTAGGCGATATGCTGGAGTTGGGAGAGTTTACGGTGGAGGCTCATCACCAATTGGGAAAGAAGGCCGCAGAGCTTTCGATCGATCTCCTCCTGGCCATAGGGGAAGAAGCCCCTGTCGTTGTGGAATCGGCCATTCGCGAAGGATTGGGGCATGAAAGGGCAAGAGTGGCGGAGAGGCATTCCGAGGCCGCTTCCATCTTGAGGGAGTTCGCCCGGGAAGGGGATTGGATACTGGTCAAAGGTTCGAGAGGGATGGCAATGGAAAAAGTGGTTGAGGGCTTGAAAGAAGGGAGGGAGGAAAGAAATGCTCTATCATCTGCTCTATCCTCTTCATGAGCTGATCTCCTTTTTCAATGTCTTCCGTTACATCACCATCCGAACGGTCTACGCCATTCTGACCGCCCTGCTCATCAGTTTTGTGATCGGCCCCTGGATCATCGAGAAGTTGCGAACTTTTCAGATCAAACAGGTGGTGAGGGAGGATGTCCCATCCCGCCATCTTTCGAAGAACGGGACGCCCACGATGGGAGGAAGCCTGATCCTGATGGCCCTTCTCATCCCGACCCTTCTCTGGGCTGACCTGACGAATCGATACATCTGGATCGTGCTGTTGACCACTCTGGGATTCGGCGCGCTTGGATTTCTCGATGACTACAAGAAGATCCGCGATAAAAATGGCATGGGCATTAAGGCGCGATATAAATTCCCCATCCAGGCGGCGATGGGCCTTGCGGCAAGCTGGGTTCTGTTCAACACCATTGACCATGACTCAAGACTGATCTTTCCCTTCTTCAAGAGGGTGATGCCGGACCTCGGAAACTGGTACATCCTCTTTGGAATGTTCGTCATCGTGGGCACGGCCAATGCCGTCAACCTGACCGATGGGCTGGATGGATTGGCGATCGGACCGGTATTGATCGCCAGCGGCACCTTCATTCTTTTCTGTTATCTGGCCGGTCATTTTCAGTTTGCCGGTTATCTTCAGATCCCCTTTGTGAAAGGAAGCGGCGAGCTGACGATCTTATGCGGAGCCCTGCTCGGTTCCGGCCTGGGCTTTCTCTGGTTCAATACCTATCCCGCGCAGGTCTTTATGGGCGATGTTGGCTCACTGGCGTTGGGATCGGCCCTGGGGACGATCGCCGTGGTCACGAAACAGGAGTTTCTCCTGGCGATCGTGGGCGGGATCTTTGTGGCCGAGACGCTTTCGGTCATCATTCAGGTCGTCTCGTATAAGTTGCGCAAGAAGAGGGTTTTCCGGATGGCGCCCATCCATCACCATTTTGAATTGAAGGGCTGGGCAGAGCCGAAGATCATCGTCCGGTTCTGGATCATCGCCATCATCCTGGGATTGGTGGCCATCGGCACATTGAAACTGAGGTAAAAGGAGGAATATTGGAAGAATGGAACATTGGAATATTGGGTTAAGAAGTGGCTTACCCATTATTCCATCATTCCAACATTCCATCATTCCAGCTGAAGTTATGGATCTTCGCGGAAAAAAAGTACTGGTGGTGGGTTTAGCGAGCACAGGGCTGGCAACGGTGAAATTTCTTAATGAACAAGGGGCAATCGTGAGCGCTTCTGAGATGAAACCCGAAGAGGAGATGAAAGAGGTTCTTCAGGAGTTAAGGGAGATGTCCATCTCGATGGAATGGGGCGGGCATACAATGAAGAACTTTCTTAGTCAGGATCTCATCATCCTCAGCCCGGGAGTTGATCCCACTCTCGAACCCATTCGGAAGGCGGTGGACAAGGGAATACGGGTGATCAGCGAAATGGAACTGGCTTACCAGTTCATCCGCATTCCCATCATTGCGATCACAGGCACCAATGGCAAGACGACCACAACCCTGCTCATCGGAGAGATGCTGAAGGAAGAAGGGAAGAAAGTTGGAGTCGGCGGCAATGTGGGAGAACCCCTGATCCTCTTCGCAGGGGGAGGAGGCCAATGGGAGATCCTGGCCGTTGAAGCTTCCAGTTTCCAGTTGGAAGGGATCGAGGACTTCCGACCCCGGTGCTCGGTCCTCCTCAATATCACCGAGGATCATCTCGATCGTTATTCGAAATACGAAGATTATATTGAGGCAAAGATCAGGATTTTTAAGAACCAGGGGTTTGAAGATATAGCCATCCTCAATCAGGATGATCCCATTGTGATGCGGTATGAGGAAAGGGTAAGGGCAAAGAAGTTTTTTTTCAGCCTGAGGGAGAAGGTCGAAGAAGGCGCCTCTTCAAATGGCAAAGAAATCTTTCTCAAACTGAAGGGATTGGAAGAGACCTACTCATTGAGTCAGTCGCCTCTCAAGGGGATCCACAATGTGGAAAATATGATGGCGGCCATCATTGCGGCGAGGCTTTTCGGCAGTTCGAAAGAGGCGATCGAGAGGGTTCTCAACCGGTTCAGGGGATTGGAGCATCGCCTCGAATTTGTCCGGGAGATTGAGGGGGTTTCCTATTACAACGATTCGAAGGGAACAAATGTGGGTTCCGTGATCAAATCGCTTCAGAGCTTTCAGGAGCCTGTCATTCTCATCGCAGGCGGGAAGGATAAGATGACAGACCTTCATCCCCTCAAGGAGTGGGTAAAGAGCCGTGTCAGGCAAATGATCCTTATCGGAGAGGCGAAGGAGAGAATGGCCCGTGAGCTGGGATCTTTGACCGATACGGTCATGGCAGGGACGATCGAGGAGGCGGTCCTTCTGGCTCACCGGACGGCGAAGAGAGGGGAGGCGGTCCTCCTCTCGCCCGCCTGTTCGAGTTTCGATATGTTCAAGGATTATAAAGAAAGGGGAAAGGCGTTTAAGGAGGCAGTGCAAAGAATAAGCACCAATAACCAAGCACCAAGCTCCAAATAAATTTCAAGCACCAATTTCCGAAACATTTGGTCATTGGAATTTGGATATTGAGTATTATTTGGAATTTGTAATTTGGAATTTGTTATTTAAAGCAACCATTTGATGAGATAAAGGGAAGGCCAAAGGGTGCAAGGTAAGAGAAGGTTCGACTATATTCTACTGATGGTGGCCCTGGCGCTGGTGGGAATCGGGATCGTCATGGTCTATAGCACAAGCGCGATCATCGCCGGGGACCGGTTTGGCGATCCCTACTACTTTTTGAAGAGGCAGGCGCTTTATGCAGGAGTGGGTTTCCTATTGATGATC
>JAGXSW010000027.1 GCA_018333715.1 Syntrophaceae bacterium
CACTATATCCTCAACTACTTCATCTGCAGAATTACAACGGCTGTTTCCGAAGGCATCAACAACAAGATAAAACGGCTATCCCGCATGGCCTACGGCTTTAAAGACGTCACATACTTCTTACTCAAGATCCATCAGCATTGCGGGCTACTGAACCCAAGGCTTTCAACTTAAATACGAAAGATGGAAACCTTTGGAGAGAAGTTTGAAACTTCTCGAGACTGTATCATCACAAATCGCCATAGCCGTTGAAAATGCCCGTCTCTATGAAGAGACAGTCAACCATGCCGAAATCATGGAAGACAGAGTAAGGGAGCGAACAGCGGAACTTAATGAGAGCCAGCGCGCCCTGATGAACCTTTTCGAGGACCTGAATATAAAATCGGATGAGCTTCAGAAAGCCAATCTTCGCCTTCAGGAACTCGACCAACTGAAATCGATGTTCATTGCCTCGATGAGCCATGAACTGAGAACGCCCCTCAACTCCATTATCGGGTTTACCGGGATCATCCTTCAGGGGATGTCCGGAAAAATCACAGAGGAACAGAGAAAACAGCTCAGTATGGTCCAGTCAAGCGGCCGGCATCTATTGGCATTGATCAACGATGTGATTGACATCAGCAAGATTGAGGCCGGGAAGGTGGAACTGTCCATTAAGGAGTTTGACCTTTCAGGGGTTATCCGGAGCGTGAAGGATAGCTTTGATCCCGCCTTAGCGGAGAAAGGCCTGAAACTCTCGATTGAGATGCCGGAAAAACTTGGCATTAAGAGCGATGAGCGGAGGACGAAGCAGGTTCTTATGAATCTCCTGAGCAATGCCATTAAGTTTACAGACCAGGGAGGCGTGCGGATTACCGCTCAACGAGTTAAGAGTTGGGAGTTCGGAGTCCCCCCCACCCCTTCCCTCCCCCTCGGAGTGGGGAGGGTGAGGGAGGGGGTGAGCGAGGATTTCATCCAGATCAGTGTAAAGGACACAGGCGTCGGAATAAAGAAAGAGGATATGGTCTATCTTTTTGAACCTTTCTATAAGATTCCGGTCGGAGGAAGGTTTCTCCAGGAAGGAACCGGACTCGGCCTCTATCTCTCGAAAAAAGTCGTCGATCTCCTCGGCGGCCGCCTCGAGGCAGAGAGTGAGTATGGAAAGGGAAGTAGGTTTGTGTTCACACTACCATTAATGCGCGTGGAGTCACCCTAACTCCTTCCCCCCTTGCGACTGTGTCGTAATCGCTTTTTTGTCACCCTGCACTTGGTTCAGGGTCTCGTAAGTAGTTGATTCTATTAGATGCTGAAACAAGTTCAGCATGACATTTTTTCTGTTTTCTCCTTTACGACACAGCCTCCTTGCGGGGGAAGGGTTAGAGAAAAGAGGAGGTCTTAACCCATGAAAAGAATTCTATTGATCGAGGATAATGAGCAGAACCTCTATCTGGTCAATTTCATTTTGAAGAAGAACGGCCATGAGGTGATCGAGGCTCGAAACGGTGAGGAGGGAATAAGGCTTGCGATAAAAGAGAAGCCCGATCTTATCCTCATGGACATCCAGCTTCCAGATATGGATGGCATGGAAGCAACGAAGAGGATAAGGGCGTCAGAGGGGGATGGGAAGGTTCCCATTGTTGCCATCACCTCGTATGCTATGACCGGCGACAGGGAGAGAGCTCTGGCCGCAGGCTGCACAGGGTATATTGAGAAACCGATCGACCCCGAGACGTTTATGGGAGAAGTGGAGAAGTTTTTATAATGCGGAATTCGGGAAGAAAGCAGATCACCCCCTCCCCAGCCCTCCCCCCTCGAGGGGGAGGGTGAGGGTGGGGGCAGCAGGATGAAGAGATTGTCCTTGACAGAAGGATATAATTACGATATTTTGTCCTTATAATAAGGATAAATATGATTGTTATCCAATCAACTAAAGTAAATTGAAATGAAAATAGAAAAAAGTTTTAGGATTTCAAAATGTAGGCACTTTTTACTTTAGGCACTTTAGCTCACTTTAGTCACTTATATTTGGAGGTGTACTATGACAAAGGTGCTGATTGTTGACGACAAGGCTGAAGAGCGCTACCTCCTTGAGACCCTGCTCAAGGGAACCGGCTACGAGGTGGTTTCCGCCCAGAATGGGAAAGAGGCCCTTAAGAAATTATGGGCTGAGGGGGCGGATATCGTTGTATCAGACATCCTCATGCCCGTGATGGACGGGTTTAAGCTCTGCAGGGAAGTAAAAAGCAACGAAAAGGTGAGAGGCATTCCGTTTATTTTCTACACTGCCACCTATACCGATTCAAAAGACGAGGAATTCGCGATGAGCTTGGGGGCAGAAAGGTTCATCAGGAAGCCGATGGAGCCGGAAGCGTTTATCGGGATGCTGCGGGAGGTTATTGGGCAGCACAAGGCTGGTCAACTGGAAGTGAGGAGGAAAGCAGTGGCCGAAGAAAAGGTCTATTTGAAATTGTACAACGAAGCCCTCATTCGAAAGTTGGAAGATAAGGTGGAACAGTTGGAGGAGGCTTACAAGGCTCTAAAGCAGGAGATCATCGAGCGCAAGCGGGCAGAGGAGGAACTGAACGCGGAGCGCTTCAAACTACGGGTGCTCTTCGAAAACTTGCCGATTATAGTTTACAATGTCTCCCTGGATGGAAAGATCTTGGACTGTAATCCGATGGCAATCAAAACGATGGAGTATGAGAGCAAAGGAGAACTAATAGGTAAGACGCTGGTTGATACGGTTTATGCACCTTCCTCTCGCCGAAAGGCCAGTCAGTTGTTTGAGAAGTGGAAAAAGGAAGGAAAACTTAAGAACGAGGAGATGCAGATAATCACCGGGCAGGGAAAGATACTGGATGTCCTGCTGAATGTGGATACGATCTATGACCTGAAGGGGAATTCTCTCTACAGTATTTCCACCCAAGTGGACATCACCGAACGGAAGCGAATTGAAGAGGCGCTCCGGAAGAGCGAAGAACGCTACCGGGAATTGTTTGAGAATGTTCCGGTGGGGATCTATCGGACCACACCCGAAGGCGAGATCATCGATGCCAACCCTGCCATGGTACAGATGTTGGGTTACCCGGATCGCGAATCCCTGATTATGGCAAAAGCAGAAGAGACCTATGTCAATCCGGAGGAACGGAGGAAGTGGCAGGAGATGATGGAGCGCGAAGGAGAAGTTCGAAGTTATGAGAAACAGCTCCGCCGCCGGGATGGATCGGTCATCTGGGTCCAGGAGGATAGCAGGGCTGCCCGTGATGCGAGCGGCAGGGTCATCTATTACGAGGGGGCGATGGTGGACATCACCGAGCGCAAGCGATCTGAAGAAGAAAAGGCCTCCTTGCAAGAGCAGTTTCGTCAGTCTCAGAAAATAGAGGCGATTGGTCGCCTCTCAGGAGGCATTGCCCATGACTTTAACAACATTCTGACGATCATTTCCGGCAACGCTCAACTTTCCCTGCTTGACCTCAAACAAGGAGATCCATTGAGGGGAAATATCGGCTTCTCGGAGAGGATATCGATCTGGTGACCGTTCTTCCCGAGGGGATTGGAAAGGTCAAGGCTGACCCGGGACAGATTGAGCAGGTGGTCATCAACCTTGCGGTCAATGCAAGGGATGCGATGATAGAGGGAGGGAAACTCACGATTGAGACAGCCAATGTGGAATTAGACGAAGGATATGCCCATAAACACATTGCCGTTGAACCGGGTCGATATGTGATGTTTTCTATCAGCGATACGGGAGTGGGAATGACCTCAGAGGTGAAGGATCGGATCTTTGAGCCCTTTTTTACGACGAAAGAGCAAGGCAAGGGAACTGGGCTGGGCTTATCAACCGTCTACGGAATAGTGAAACAGAGCGGAGGCAACATCTGGGTCTACAGTGAGCCCGGTCAGGGGACGACCTTTAAGATCTATCTGCCTCAGGTGGATGAGCCTTTAACAGAAGAGAAACAAGAGGTTGTCAAAGAGATTCCGAGGGGCGATGAGACGATTCTGGTGGTGGAGGATGAGGAGACCGTTCGGAAACTGGCAATACGGCTATTAAAGAGCCAGGAATATAGAGTTCTGGAGGCTTCTGAGGGGGGTAAGGCTTTACTGCTCTGCGAGAAGTTCAAAGAGCGGATTCATCTGATTCTGACCGATGTGGTGATGCCCGGGATGAGCGGTCGTAAGTTGGTTGACCGACTTAAACAAATTCATCCGGAGATGAAGGTGCTCTATATGTCAGGTTACACGGACAATGCCATTGTCCACCATGGGGTCTTGGAACCAGGAATAAATTTTATGCAGAAGCCCTTTACCCTGGAAAGTCTATCAAGAAAAGTGAGAGAGGCGCTGGATAAATAATTGCGGAATTCGGATTCCGGATTGCGGATTGCGGAGTGAAGAAAGATGATAATAGTTCGGAGAAGAAAGAAACGGTGTGCTTGAAGCAGAAGGCAGGAGAAGAAAGTGATAAGTAATCAGTGATCCGTAATCAGAAAATAATAGAAGGCAGAAAGCAGAAAGCAGTAAGCAGTAAGCAGAAGGACGATAGACGATGGACCCGCCTACACTGACTCGCCGCGCAACGCGCCTGGCGCAGCGGGAGTTTCGGCGGGCAGGCGATGGACGATAAAAAAGAGAAAATAATGCGGAATTCGGAAAAAGACTTTGGAAAGATAAATTACGGGCCATTTTTAAAGCCCCTTTTACTCCTCGAATCCTTTCTGTTATATTTACACCAACATGGAACTTCCTTTCCGGTATATCCTCACCGTCTCTGAACTGACAAAGGAGATCAAAGAGGCCCTTGAGGCCAAATTCTTCGATCTGTGGGTCGAAGGGGAGATCTCCAACCTCAGGGTCCCCCCCTCCGGGCACATTTATTTCACCTTGAAAGATGAAAGTTCTCAGATCAGGGCTGTCCTCTTCAAGATGCAGTCCCGGACCCTCCGCTTTGTTCCTGAAGACGGCCTTCATGTCATCTGCCGCGGGAGGGTCACCCTCTATGAGAAGAGAGGAGATTATCAGCTCATCCTGGAAGGGATGGAACCCAAAGGGATCGGCGCCCTTCAATTGGCCTTTCTCCAGTTGAAGGATCGACTCGAAAAAGAAGGACTCTTCGACATCGGGCACAAAAAACCGATTCCGATCCTCCCCCAGACCATTGGAATCGTCACCTCGCCTACCGGAGCAGCCATTCAGGATATGATCCAGATCATCCATCGGAGGTTTGAAAATGTCGCCATTCTCCTCCATCCTGTCCGGGTTCAGGGTGAAGGAGCCTCACGGGAGATTGCCGAAGGGATAAGGCGCTTCAACAGGGTGAAGAATGCGGATGTGATCATTATCGGAAGGGGAGGGGGATCACTGGAGGATCTCTGGGCTTTTAATGAGGAAGAAGTGGCAAGGGCAATTTACCATTCAGGGATACCTGTCATCTCTGCGGTGGGCCACGAGACCGATTACACGATCTCGGACTTTGTCGCCGATCTGAGGGCGCCGACGCCCTCTGCCGCTGCAGAGCTGGTGGTCAAGGATAAAAGAGAGTTGAAAAGGAATCTTCAACATCTGAAGGGCGTCCTTGAAAATCAAATGACTCAATATTTGCAGGAAATGAAAACCAATCTGTTTCATCTCAAAAAAGGTTTAACCGATCCCCGAAAGATGATAGAAGACCGCCTTTTAAGACTGGATGACCTGGTCAATCAATCTCGAAGGCTCCTCCTGTGGAACGTCACAAGGAAAAAGGAGAAGAGGCTATTCCTTGCCGAAAGATTAAATCTCCAGAGCCCTTTCCAGAGAATCAGGAATATGGAGACCTCCCTCTCGGATGCGAGGAAATGGTTAGGCCGGAATATGAGGCATAAGATTCAAATAAGGAAACAAAATTTAAAGGGAATTTTGGGGAAACTGGATTCACTGAGTCCCCTCTCCATCCTTCAGAGAGGATACAGTATCACCCGAAAACTTCCCTCCCTTAAAATCCTGAGGGATGCGGCTGAGGTTTTGGTTGGAGATAAAGTGGAGGTAAAACTGCACAGGGGAATCCTGTCCTGCAGTGTTGAGGAAAAAGAGAGGTCTTGACGGTAGCCGCTTTGAAGAGATAAAATTATACATTGCACTAAAACTATTGGAGATTTCGAATGCCGAGAGAAAAGAAGGAGAGGTTTGAAGACGCGCTGGATAAGTTGGAAAAGATCGTCTCTCAACTGGAAGAGGGGAATATCTCCCTGGAAGAATCCTTGAAACTCTTTGAGGAAGGGATTCGACTTTCCCGTTTCTGCAACCAGAAACTGGATGAAGCGGAAAAGAGAGTGGAGATCCTTCTTAAGGGCAAGGATGGAGATCTGGAGACGGAACCCTTTGACCCTTCGATTAACTCAGGGCAGGTTCCTTCCGGAAACCCGGGACAGGGTCTTTCAATAAACCCAGGGCAATTTTCTTTTAAATATTCAGCCGATATCGAACCCGAAAAAGATGGGTAGGATCTAATGGATATCAAAAAATATCTCGAAGAGAAGAAAAAGATCGTGGACGCGGCTTTGGAAGGATGCTTTCCGAATACGGACGCCACGGGTTGTGAAACAGGATATCCATCTTCTCTTTATCAGGCCATGCGGCACAGTCTTTTTAGCGGAGGAAAGAGGATTCGTCCCATCTTATCCATTGCCGCCTTTGAGGCGGTAGGGGGAAAGGGAGACAAAATCCTGCCCTTTGCGTGTGGATTAGAGATGATCCATACCTACTCCCTCATCCACGACGACCTTCCGGCCATTGACAATGATGACTACCGAAGGGGAAAGCCCGCCTGCCATAAAGTTTTCGGAGAGGCGATCGGGATATTGGCAGGGGATGGCCTCCTCACAAAAGCCTTCGAATTGATGACGAAACATTCTTTTGGCGATCAGGAGATCATCCTCAATATCGTGAATGAGATCGCACGGGCTTCTGGAATTTCCGGGATGGTTGGAGGCCAGGTCGCTGACATCGAATCAGAGGGAAAGGAGGTCGATTTCCCAACAGTTCAATATATCCATACCCATAAGACCGGGGCGCTTATATTAGCCTCGGTCCGGACAGGGGTTAAATTGGGCGGAGGGGATGAGGAGACCCTGAAGGCCTTCACCCATTTTGGAGAGAGGATTGGCCTCGCCTTTCAGATCGTTGACGATATTTTGAATGTGGAGGGAAAAGCTGAATTGTTGGGGAAGAGCACGGGAAGCGATCTCTTTAAGAAAAAGGCAACCTATCCCTCTTTACTGGGGATTGAAGAGTCCAGGAGGAGGGCGGCGGAATTGATGGAATCCGGCATCGATCTCCTCAATCCTTTTGGACCTGAAGTCGAGCCGCTCAAAGAGATTGCCAGGTTCGTCATCCGGAGGGAATCCTGACAGATGACGAAATTATTAGACCAGATCAACCATCCCCATGACCTTAAGAGACTCGACGGAGAGGAGCTGACAGGGCTCTGCGAAGAGATCCGCAAGGAGATTCTTGCCACCGTCTCAAAAAATGGGGGACACCTTGCCTCCAATCTGGGCGCGGTGGAGTTGACCATCGCCCTTCACTATGTCTTCGACCTTCCCAGGGACAAATTGATATGGGACGTGGGGCATCAGAGTTATTCCCATAAACTGCTTACGGGGAGGAGGGACCGTTTCCACACCCTGAGGCAATACGAAGGGGTCAGCGGCTTTCCTAAAAGGGAGGAGAGCTCTTATGACACTTTCGATTCAGGCCACAGCGGAACCTCCATATCAGCCGCCCTCGGGATGGCAGAGGCAAAGAGGCATAAGGGGGAGGAAGGAAGATCGATCGCCATCATCGGAGATGGATCGATGACCGCAGGTCTTGCCTTCGAGGGCTTGAATCAGGCAGGCCACATCGACCAGGATCTGATCGTCGTCCTGAATGACAATGAGATGTCGATCTCCCGCAATGTGGGAGCCCTTTCTTCTTATCTCAACCGGTTGATGACCGGCCAGTTTGTCAACCGGTTCCGGGATGAGATGAAGGGATTTCTCGAAACCATACCCAGCATTGGAAAGTCAGCTCTCCGTTTTGCTAAAAAGGCTGAGGAGTCGCTCAAAGGCCTTCTCATGCCAGGCCTCCTCTTTGAAGAGCTGGGCATGAAATATATTGGACCGATGGATGGTCACCGCCTCGATCATCTGATCGAAAATTTTCAAAATATTAATAAATTGAGAGGCCCCTTTCTCGTCCATGTGATCACCAAAAAAGGAAGGGGGTACAGTCCTTCGGAACGAAACCCCTCCCTTTACCATAGTGTGCCGCCTTTTGACATCGAGACCGGAGAGATTCAGAAAAGACAGACGCCTTTTGCTCCTACCTATACCGAAGTCTTTGGAGAGACGCTCTGCACATTGGCCGGGGAGAATAGAAGGCTCATCGCCATTACAGCGGCCATGCAGAGCGGGACAGGTCTCGAAGAGTTTGCAATCAGGTTCCCTGACCGGTTCTATGACATCGGAATTGCGGAACAGCACGCAGTCACCTTTGCCGCGGGTCTTGCCCTCGAGGGCATGAAACCGGTCGTGGCCATTTACTCCACCTTTCTTCAGAGGGCGTACGATCAAATCCTTCAGGATGTTTGTCTTCAGAACCTTCCGGTTGTTTTTGCTCTTGACCGGGGAGGAATTGTGGGGGAGGATGGGCCGACCCATAACGGCCTCTTCGATTTTTCTTATCTCAGGCACATCCCGAACCTGATCGTTATGGCGCCCAAAGATGAAGAGGAGTTCCGGCACATGATTAAAACCGCCGTGGATTGTCCTACGCCGGTGGCCTTCCGGTATCCCAGATCAAGGGGCGCAGGATTGAATAAGGGTAAGAGCCTTAAATCTCTTGAGATTGGCAAAGGAGAGGCGCTCAGAGAGGGGAAGGATATCCTTATCATTGCCATCGGCTCCACGGTCTATCCTTCGCTCCGGGCCGCACAGAGACTGGAGGAGATCGGAATCGATGCCGCAATCATCAATAGCCGGTTTCTGAAGCCTCTTGATGGAGACCTCTTCTGTCACTGGGCAACAAGAACAGGGAGAGTCCTCACCGTTGAGGAGAATGTCCTGATGGGAGGGTTTGGAAGCGCGGTTCTTGAACTCTTCCAGGAGAAAAACCTCTTATCCATTCCGGTAAGGCGGCTGGGCATTCCCGACTGTTTTATTGAGCACGGACCCCAATCTCTTCTCAGAGAGAAATACGGGATCGATGAAAACGGAATATTCAGAGAGGCAAAGGGGATGGTTGAGGAAGGGAGATCAGGCTCTCCTCATTCAAGTCAAAACAGAGCCTCTGTGAAGGAAACCCACCCCAATCCGAAATAAATTTGATCCAATGTTCAATTGCCAAGATGATCAGAAAAGAGAGATTGGATAAACTCCTCCTGGAGAAGGGCCTTGTTCAAAGCCGGGAAAAAGCGAGGGCCTTTGTCATGGAGGGAAAGGTTCTCGTCGATGGAGCGATGATTGACAAGCCCGGAGTAAAAGTGCCTGCCGAAGCCGAGATCAGGCTTCCGGAAGAAGATCCGCTCTATGTGAGCCGTGGAGGAAGGAAGTTAAAGGGGGCGATCGAATCTTTTGGAATCGATCCCACGGGGGTGGTGGTGATGGATGTCGGGGCCTCAACAGGCGGATTTACGGACTGCATTCTTCAGGAGGGAGCCCGGAAGGTTTATGCCGTGGATGTGGGCTACGGGCAGTTGGCCTGGAAATTACAGAAAGACTTCAGGGTGATCAATTTGGAGAGGAGAAATATTCGTTACTTGAAGAGGGAGGAGGTGGATGAGGACGTCGACCTGATTCTCATTGACACCTCATTCATCTCCATAGAAAAGTTTCTTTCCCATCTTTTAGGGTTTCTGAAAAATGGCGGGGCTATCCTCGGGCTCATCAAACCCCAGTTTGAGGTGGGGAAGGGCGAGGTCGGAAAGGGTGGGGTGGTGAAGGATGCCGCCCTCCATCAAAAGGTGATCGACAGGATTTCCGGGTTTTGCCATAGCCTGGGGTTGAGTGTCCTCGGCGTGATCGAATCTCCTTTGTTAGGTCCCAAAGGAAATAAGGAATTTTTCATCTACTTAAAAAAAGAGGATTGATTGGATGGGCAGAGCAAAGGAACCCGTCCCCGCCAAACTTTTTATGAGTCTGATCGTTAAAGAGGATGATATCTTTTACCAGGGGATGGAAGAATTGAAGAAGGATTTTGGCGAAATCGATTTCGTCAGCGAAAAACTTCCATTCGATTTCACCGACTATTACGCTGAAGAGATGGGGGAAAACCTGTTTCGTCACTTCATCACTTTCGAGTCACTCGTTTCACGGGACTCCCTTCCCGACATTAAACTCACCGCCAACCGTCTGGAGGAGAAGTTTTGCGGCTTTGACGGAAACCGCCGGATCAATATTGATCCCGGCTACTTCTGCCTGGTCCATGTCATCCTGGCTACGACGAAGGGCTATGCGCACCGGCCCTATCTCGGGAAGGGGATTTATGCAGATTTAACGCTCATCTACAGAAATAAATCTTTTCAACCATTGGACTGGACCTATCCAGACTACCGGCAGGAAACGGTGATCCAGATCTTCAATGGTTTCAGAAAGAAATATTTGGAAGGTTTAACAGGATGTTAAAAAGGTTTTTGTCACCCTGAACTTGTTGATTCACATTCGTTCATCACTTCGTGCCAGGGTCTGGTTTTAGGATATGCTGAAACGAGTTCAGCATGACTTCTTGGTGTTTTTTAGGATTTTTCAGCAGTCTATTAAGGAAGGGGAATGCCATTTATGTTAAAATCGATGACAGGCTATGGAAGAGGGGAAGGGGAGAGCGGTATGGGAAGGGCGCTTGTGGAATCGCGCTCTGTCAATCATCGCTATAGCGATATCAATATCAGGCTTCCCAAACGTCTGGCAATCTTTGAAAACCGGATCAAGGAGATCATCCGGTCGCAGGTCTCAAGAGGGAGGATCGATGTCTCCATTAAACTGGACGCCCTGGGAGGGGAGAAGTTACAACTCCAGGTCGATTCCAATCTCGCCGAGCAATACTTTCAAGCCCTACTCTCCTTGAAGGATAAGTTTCATCTCAGAGGTGAGATCACCCTGGAATTGCTGGCGGGAGCAAAGGACCTGATCTCCCCAAAGGAAGAGGTTGGAGATATCGAACCCTACTGGCTGGAGATCGCGCCGATCCTGAAGCGGGCTTTGCAGGAGATGGACGAGATGAAATGTTCGGAAGGGAATGCGCTTGTGAAGGACATTCAAACCCGGCTGGAGCGGATCACTCGGCAGCTAAAAGAGATCAAAGCGCAGCTGCCTTCTTACGTTGAGGCCTATCAAAACAGGCTTCGGGAGAGGCTTCAATCTCTCCTGGGCGGGATCGAGGTGGATCCCGTCCGGTTACAGCAGGAGATTGCTCTCCTGGCCGAACGGACGGACATCACAGAAGAAATCGTGAGGGCGGAGAGCCATCTCAGCCAGTTTACGCTTCTCTTGAATGAGAAAGAATCTGTGGGCAGGAAGATGGATTTTTTGCTTCAGGAGATCTATCGCGAAGTCAACACGGTGAGCGCCAAAGCCAATGATGCGGAGATTTCCCAGAAGGTGGTGGAGATTAAAAGCGAGTTGGAAAAGATCCGGGAGCAGGCGCAGAATATTGAATAGTCGAATAGTCTTTAGTCGGTTAGTCGGTTAGTCAATATGGGACAGAAGAACCAGGAGAATAAAGAAGGAAGGGGTTTAATCTTCATCATCTCTGCTCCATCGGGCGCGGGGAAGACCACGCTGGTGAGAAGGGTGATGGAAGCATTGCCTTGCCTTCGCTTCTCTGTCTCTTACACCACACGGCCTCCGAGGGCCAATGAGGAGGAAGGAGTCGATTACCACTTTATTCCCCATGATGTTTTTATGGAGATGATCGAGAAGGACCAATTCTTGGAGTGGGCGGAGGTGCTGGGACACTATTATGGAACGGCCCGGATCGATCTTAAGGCCCTTGAAACAGAAGGGGTGGATCTGATTCTCGACATCGATACTCAGGGAGCAAAGAAGGCGAAGGAAAAACTTGACCATGCCATATTGATCTTCATTCTCCCGCCTTCCATAGACGCCCTTAAGGAACGGTTGATGGGCAGAGGCCTCGATTCGCTTGAAAGAATTCAGTTCCGTCTCGCCCATGCGAAGAGTGACATTGAAGAAGCGCACTGGTACCGACACATCGTCATTAATGAGAGGATTGAAGAAGCCGTTGAAAAATTGAAGGCGATCATTCTTACAGAGAGGCGCCAAAAGGAGGAAAATTATGGCAAGAGTTACGGTAGAGGACTGTTTGAAAAATGTGGAAAGTCGGTTTGAACTGGTCACCCTGGCTGCGAAAAGGGCGAAGATGTTGATGAAAGGGGCAAAACCCCTGGTGGAGACGGATAACCGGTCCATTGTGAACGCCCTGAGGGAGGTGGCTGGAGGGAAGGTAAAATTTGTCAATCCAAAAGAGAAGAAGGCCCGTTCCTCACAAGAGGAGTAATGAAGACAGGGATCACAGAAAAGAAAGGGGCGGTCGAAAGCCAGGGGACCGGACTGATTGCCGATCCCATCTATCACTATATTGTGATGACCGACCGCATTGCAGGGGAGAAGACGGAAAGGGATGTGATCGATTCTCCTTATGTTCAACGACTCCGCCGCATCTTTCAGCTCCAGAGCGCCCGCTGGGTCTTTCCCTCAGCAGAGCATACCCGCTTCCAGCATTCCCTCGGAACGATGCATTTGGCAGGGGTCTTTTCGGAGCAGCTCTATCCTTCCCTCTTTGATCTCTTTAAATCGGAACTTCCATCCTTCTCCTATATCGAAGAGCTTCTGCGGATGGCCGGGCTTCTTCATGACGTCGGCCATGGCCCTTTCTGCCATTTCTTCGATGAACAATATCTTTTACGCTTTAAGACCAATCATGAGGAGATCGGACAGCGCATCATCATCGAAAAAGTGTCTTCCATCCTGAAGGGAATCCGGAGAAGCGTTAGAGGCCCTTTCAGAAGATCGGAGGCGCTCGATCCGGAGCAGGTGGCCTTTCTCATCAAAAGGCCGCTAAAAAGGGAGAGGCGAAGACATCCGGAGTGGCTCTTCTTCCTCCGGCAGCTCTTCGGGGGAATCTTCACCTTTGACAATATTGACTATGTCCTTCGAGACGCTTATATGACCGGCGTCTCCATCGGCCCAATCGACTGGAGACGTCTTCTCTATTACACCTCCTTCCGTAGAGAGGGATTGGTTCTGGATAAAAGGGGAATGGATGCCCTGGCCATGTTCCTCAATGCGCGGCTCTACCTTTATTCCAATGTCTACTATCACCGGACGACACGCTCGATCGACCTGCAACTCCAGGAGATCTTTAAAGAGACCATGGAGATTCTCTGCCCCTATCATCCGGTGAATGAGATCGAAAAATACCTTGACTTGACCGACTGGTTTCTAATGGAGAAGGTTACGGAATGGAAGAAATCCCTTTCGGCGAAAGAGAGGCGTCTGGGTGAAAAATGGGGAGAAGTTCTTTCGAGGAAGTTGAAATGGAGCAGTGTCTTTGAGGAAAGATTGACCCTTAAAGAGATGGAGGTTGGACGCCCCATCTTCCTGACTCCGGAAGAGGTAAAACGGAGAATGGAAGCCTTTTTACCCAGGCAGTTGAAAAAGGTCGAATTTCATGTCGACATGGCCCATCACGACCCCAGGCCGCTCAACCCCTGGCATGAGACAGAGGGAACGACCCTGTTGATCTACGACCCGGGAACTCAAAAGGTTTCAAGGGAACCCCTCCGGAGGCTGTTTCAGTATATTCCGGCCAAGGTGGCCATCTGCCGCGTCTATGCGCTGGCTCATCGTTTTGACCGCCAGCTCGGTCAGGCCGCACGGCAGGCCCTTTCTTCGGAAGACCAGATGGAAATTTCTGAAACGAATCTTTAGTCTCTTCTCTCTCGCCTTGTCATTAAACTGTGGGCCGTGTTAAAATTATAGGTATCTATTTCTAAATGTCCCTCTTCCGTCATGCCGGACTTGAGGAGCCTGCCCCGTACTTGATACGGGGGCATCCAGTCCCGCCTTTAGCGGGATTTAAAAGGCTGGATTCCGGCTGGAGTTCACCCCGTACTTGATACGGGGCCGGAATGACGACCTTCTTGGAAACTGTTAGTTTATAGACAGACTATAAATAGATAGGATTAAAATTAAAGTCAGAAAGGTCTCAATCGTGGAAAAGAACGGATATCAGAAACAGGTGATGTCGATCTACCGGTTCATCAGCGAACATCTCTACTTTAACCGGCCCGATATCGAAATCAAAGGCGAATCTTATAATTCTACCATCCTCTTAAGCCTGCTGACCGGCCTGACCAAAGGGAAAGAACTGATCATCGGAGAACCGGGATTGGGGAAGACGACTTCCGCCGAATTTATCTCCTCATTGGTGTATCAATTTCCATTAGGTGTGATCTGGGGAAGTGAAGTTTCAGGTCATCCCGAACAGACCGAGGAGAAGATCATCGGCCGACCCGACCTTGGAAAACTGAACCGGGGGGAGGAGGATGTGGTGTGGACCAATTTTTCCCAGATGCCGGTCAAGATCGTGGATGAGATCAACCGCCTCCCCGAGACCAAGCAGAGCATGATTCTCGACGGGGTGGACCGGGGGAACTGGGAATATCTGAACGAGATGATCATCAACGATGAATATTGCCTCTTTGCCACCGCCAATTATCAGGATGGAGGGACCAACACGCTGATCGCCCCGCTGGTCGATCGGTTCGATGTCATCGTGGAGTCGAGATATCCTGGGGCCAACCTCTCCTTTCTCATCGGGAAGTCCCGTGGAAAGGAGCGCATCCTGAGGCATCCCAAATATGAGAAAGACCTCTATCGGGTTCTCAAATCAAAGATCGCCTATGAGAAGAAGGTCCCGAAGCTGGAGGAGATCTGTAACGCCTTCGGCGAATATGTCCATGAAACACTGGAAGTCAAACCCCTTCGGAGAGAGGACCGCGATCGGATTCGAACCGAAATGGAAAGCCTCGATCTGGACCTTGATGCCAGCGCTTTTGCACGGATGCTTTTGTCCGAACTCTCCTTCTGCGAACGCTATGGGCAGAAAAGGATCGTAGAAAACTGTGAGGAGGGATGCCACTATACAGGATATCTCTGCCGCCAGATCAAAAACTGCGCCTCGAATCGCCTTCCGACTTCCATCAAACTATTCTCGCAGGGACTGGCATGGTTGTTGGGGGACTCCGAAATCGATATCGAACATGTGAAAGCGGTCATGCCCTATGCCCTTTCGCACCGGATCCAGTGGAAAGACGAGGTCCTCTCTCAAAAAGAGAGAGCCAAGCGGGATGATCCTTTCCAGATCTTTCTCGCCAAAGAGGCGGTGAAGACTGTTTCCCAGAGATACCGGGAGCAAAGCGATCATCTCAAGGATGCGCTGGCGCTGGGATCGAAGATCTTTCAGGGCGAACCCCTGGAGCCCCTGGAAGGAGATCATCCGATTTATATCGAAATCAAGAAAGATATTCGCCATAGAAGAAATCATTGATGAAGAGCGCTTGTTCAAAGAAGAAGACTCCAAATCCTCTTCAGCAAGAGGTTCACGACCCCCTTAACCCCTTCGAGGAATTTAAAACCTTCCAATTTCGAAAGACGGAGATCCCTCTGGACCAGATCGTCCAATCCACCGAAGCGATCATGGACCGGATTCGGCTGGGGTATGAGAGGCTTCTGGAGGAAGAAGCAAAGGAACTGGTCTGGATGGTGCAGTATAATACCATCATTAAGGCTTATGAGGTGGCGGAGAAATATATTAAGGAGATCGACTATTCGGCGGAAGATATCGAGGATTTTTGTTTTGCCCTGGAAAGTCCCCAGAAGATTCCCTATCTTATTCCAGGACCTGCGGGAATCTACATCTCCGCATTGTGTAATTATGCGAAGGAGGAGGAGATCGTTCTGAAACTCTCGGAGCTGAAGACGGAGATCAATCTCATCGGGTTTCGGCTGCCCAAGGGGAAACGGCTGATGGTGGAGGGGGATACGGGCGATTTCACGGGCATTGGCCTTGAAGGTGGAGAGCTGGCGGTGGAGGGAAATACAAAGAACTGGACCGGGGCAGGAATGAGGGGCGGAAAGATACTGGTGAAAAAGAACATCGGCCTCCATACCGGAGAGTGGATGATGGGCGGTGAAATCTATGTGGGAGGAAGGGTGAGAGGGCTTGGAAATATTGTTGAAGGGAAGGTTTACGAGAGGGATAAGCTTGTCTATCCAGGAAAGGCCCGTTATCCCAACCTCTATTATTAGGTGATCGATGGAAGAAAAAAGACTGCAGGCTCTCATCGAGGAGATTTGGCCCCGGTTAAAGAGGAAACATCTCTACCCTGAGATACCCATCCCGAAGATCGGAAAGGTTCACGATCCTTTGGACGATGGGAATGAAAAGAATGACGGGGTTGGGTTGGAGATGAAAGATAAACAGATGACCATCAACCCGGCCTTTCTCTCCGCCCTGAACGGCAAGATGGCGGAGGAGGCTCTGATTGAGGCTCTTCTCGATCACGGGATCACTCATTACACCTTCTGCCCATGGGATTTTCAGACCCACCTCACGCTCTATGCGGAGGCAAAAAAGGTGATGGGCGACAAGGAGTCGGCCAAACAGGCGGCCAATTATTTTATCGATGTCATTGCCGATACCCACTGCGTTAAAAAGAGGGCTACGGAAATTCCGGAATTGCATCGAAATCTGAAAAAGGGAACCGTTGAGGAAGTGATTGCCTGTCTCTATCAGAGGATATGGGGAATCGATCTGGGCATCTCTCCTTCTAAAAAAGGCGATGATGAGGTTGTCCGAAGGCTTGCAAGGATTCCCTACCTGGACCGCTCCAGGTGGCCTGAAAGCATCCGGAAGTTTGCCCGCTCCCTCAAACCCCTTCTCATTTTGGAGCAGAATGAAAAGGAAGCGAGAGGCGGGAAAGGAGAGTCCAATCCTCAGGGAGAGCACGATCTGGATCACTACTCCTATGAAGAGATCGATCAGGGCTTGAGGGATTATGCTCAAAAGACGATGGGGATATCAGAATTCAAAGAGGTGGTGGAAGATTTCTCCGCGGAATTGAAGGAGATGGGTTATGGAATTGAAGGAGGGATGGGAAGGGGAAGAGGGGCTCCTATTGATGCTGATGTTCTCTTCTATATGAAGCTGGCCGAAAATTATTCCATTCCGCTGCGGAAAATTCCCCTTGAAGAGGCAGGAACTCTCCATCCCCATTCCCATTCCCCGTGGGAAGTCGGATCGCCCTTCCAGGATATCGACATCTGGACCAGTTTTGGAAAAATCATGCCGGGGATCACACAGATCTGGAAGAAGAAAGAGGGAAAAGGCCGGGGAAAAATCGAAGGGGCGCCGGACTGTCTGATCATCATCGATTCGTCGGGAAGCATGATCAATCCTCGGAAAAACCTTTCCTATGCGGTTTTGGGAGCCGCCTGTGTGACCAACGCCTATTTGAGGAACGGTTCAAAGGTGGCGGTCTATAATTTCAGCGATGCCCCGATGGGGGGGCGGGATGTGCTCGATTACACCGCCAACCGGGAGGAAGTCTACCGGGCGCTCTGTAAATATTTCGGAGGCGGAACAGCCCTGGATCTCGAAGATATCATGCCCATGATTAAGGGAAAAAAAGAGCCGGATCTCTTCATCATCACGGATATGAAGATTACCAACCTGGAGACCCTGATCGGATTCTTCGGAAAGATCCATAATAGGATCACCGCCGTCCATATCGGAGAAAATCCTTATGCGGCGCGTTTTGAAAAGGCGGTGGAGAAGAGAAAGAATATTAATATCTTTACGGTAAAAAAGAAGGAAGATATTCCCCATATTGTTTTAGGGAGCATCCGTGAATATTTTAATCCGATTCATAGAGGCTGTTGAGACCATCCCGGTTTCCATAAAATATCTTGACTCTTATCTTTTTAATCCTGTAACCCACCTTCCGGAAACTATGGTGCAACTGATTGATATAATTAAGTTGTCTTTTTATTTTTATGGACTACATTATCATTTTCGGCATTTTGATTTCCAGTTTGTCCAGCAAATCCTTCTGCTGGAAGTTAAGTGCCACGGGTTTCCGTACGCTTTTTCCTGAAAGGCGATCTCTCAGGGTGACCATATCGCCGTTGCGGAAAGGTTCATAAAGTTTTTTTGAGTTCAGATAGTCAATGCCATGAAGCTTTTTCCTT